>NZ_JBSWSR010000004.1:0-116220 GCF_054095695.1 Candidatus Nitrosopumilus sp. bin_6a | reverse complement strand
TTAATAACTATCTCTACTAATTATTCCAAGTTAGCATTAGGAAATTGAAAACATCCAGTCAGCACTTTACAAACTAGACAAATTTTTCCCAATTTCAGTAGGTAAAGTATGGACAAAGAGAGGAAGAAGAATATCAAAAACGACTTCAAGAATTTAAAAATCCTTAGACTCTAAACTCTTTTGAGAATATCCAGTATCTTTAACTAGTTTCATATTTTCATATCTGTATTGACAAGTAAGTTTATTCTCACAGGAATTGTGATTCTTTCATTTATCGCAGGCTCTACAATGACTGGAATTATGGCAGATGCTTCTGAGAAACCAAATGGGCAACCATTTCAGGCATTATGGGATGCAATAGGCTTGTTAGATGATAGAATTTTAGGATTAGAGGATAAGCGATTTTCAGAATTTACAGGTAGTGTGCTAGTAATTGACAATAGAGCAAGTAATGTGTTAACTGTGGAGTGCAATAGTGATTATCCTTACTATCAATATGATAGTAAATTTATCAGACCAACTTCATCTATCCCACTTGTCGAAATATCAAATGATGTAGATTGGGATGGAGACAAGATGGTATCAAATACAAACTATGTTGCATATGGTCGAGATATGGGAGTTTCAAAATCCATTATTTGTTCTAATCTACCATAGAATTTTACAATAACCTACAGATCTTTAACCTAATTTTCATTACTTATTCATGTATCAAATCAAAGCTGTAAAAAATGGCGTACCTGTTATTCTGTTTAGAAAGACAAATAATCAATCAATTACAGATTGGTTAGAGTGAGTACAAGTGAGGATAATTTTGTATTGCCTCACCGTTGTTTTGTTCGTAAAGGTGAGTCAGTGAGGATAGTGAGGATACATTTCTTTTTTGAGAGAAATGATATGTATGATTACTAAGAATTAGTCAATTTTAACCGATGCGTTAATCAATGATTGGTTGGGAATCTATTTTGTTGAAATCCCTCTTTATTACTGGAACTGATACTGATGTTGGAAAAACATACATCACTGCAGGACTGGCAGTTTCATTTCAAAAAATGGGTGTTGATGTAGGCGTAATGAAACCATTTGCAGCAGGCTTTGCTCAGAAAAAAGGTTACAAATCTGAAGATGTTGAAATTTTATTGCGCGCTGCAAATGCACTTGATCCTGAAAATCTAGTCAATCCTCAATTCTTTCCAATTCCTGCATCTCCATTTACTGCATGGAAGAATCTAAAAACAAAACCAAAAATTCCTTTAATTATTTCTAGTTTTAAAAAATTATCAAAACTTCATGACATGATACTAGTTGAGGGAATGGGTGGGATAATGACTCCGATTCTCAAAGAATATTATGTGACAAATTTGATCAAAGACATGAAAATTCCAACAGTAATTGTAACTAGAAGCAAAGTTGGTACAATCAATCATACTATTATGACAGTTAAGATGTGTGAAAAATACAAAATTCCTGTAAAAGGAATCATAATTAATAATTTTGATAGCGGCTACCCTGTAAACGAACTGACCCGGGATTTGAAGAGTCTTACACAAGTTCCAGTTTTAGGCTCCATTCCTTTCATCAATGATATGAGTAATGCATCTTTAAGCAAAATTTTTCAAAAGAATCTTGATCTAAAATTATTGTTAAAATAGATTTTCATATTCGTAAAATCTTGAATTTATTTGAGCCGCCTACATTGCTGAATTTAGCTATTTCAAATACAATTTTTGAAAATGTATTGTTTTCTTTAGATAGTATGAATGATTTTCTTCCTACAGGAATATTCTCTGATAAAACTATCCAAATATTCTCTTTTTCTGTTTGAATTTTTTCTAGTTGGAGTATTTTATCATTAATTACCTTGGGATCTGATGATTTTGGTATACAAATTAACAATGTTTTCTTTGGATCTTTTTCCAAAGTTTTAATGTCTGGAACTACTATGTCGATCTCAATTCCATCATATTCTATTTTTCTTTGACTTGTAATCAATGCATTTGTTAGAAGATAATGCAGTAATCCTGTAGCTAAAATTCCGACTGATTCATCTTTTTTACCCATTGAAATTATTTTGTCATAACAATTTGCTGTCACATTCTCAATAATTTCATCAAACTTTTTTTCGCTTATTAGATTGGGAATAATTTCTGATTTTGTAATATATTCAAATAAATAATCCTTGATTGGATTTGATCCTTCTTCCATTATTCGTTATAGATATAACGTCGTTCGCCTCTGGATTCTTTCTCAGTGTCTACATGTACTAGAACAAACTCTTTCTTTGAATGAACCATGGATTCTTCTGGGGATAATTTATTTTCATGTAATTCTTCATATTCCTCCCATGTCAATTGCCTTCTTTCACCAATCTCTGCTTCTAAATTCATGTTCTTTACAATTTCTTTGTATTCTGGTTGTACAACACCGCTGAACACCATTGCACTACTTCCACTACCATAAGAGCCAAACCCTATTCTTTTTCCTTCTAAATCAATTCCTTTTTGATATTCAAATTCTAAACTACTTCTAAATCCAAGATATAGAGATGCAGTATACAAGTTACCAATCATGCTTGATGCAATAAGCGAACTGGATAATTTGGACTCGTACACTTCTTGATAAGCTTGAGTCTTTGTAAATAATTTTGTAAATTCATGATCTTTTGCCATAAATTCTTCATCTCCTAACACTGATTCAATTGTACCGCGTGGATCTTTTGGTCTTGGTTCTTCAATTCCTATTTCTTGCAATATTTTCTTCCATCTTGGTAATTGCCTCCACTCATGTCTAACTAAATATGCCAGAGCTTTCTTTCCCATGTTGCTATATGGCAAGTGCATGTTGATGTAATCCATATGGTCTAGAATTGTTTCCCCTGGTTCTATTTTGATTAATCCTGTTGAAATCACTTTTTTCTTATATGCTTCAAGTGCTTTTCTCACCTGAATCATGTATAGCAAATTGGAATATTGTCCATGAACTATCGGTGTTTCTTTTCCAAAAGGTCTGTAAAAATCATATTCGTCTTTAATTGATGTTGATGTTACTTTAGGATCAAATGCTAATAATCTTGGGTCATCATTCAATAACATGACTACTGCACCTGCACCCTGAGTCATTTCACCACTAGAACCCATGTCGTATTTTGCAATATCTGACACTACTACTAGTGCATGCTTTCCTTCTGCTTCTCCTGCTCTAATCCAATTTGTATTATCATAAAGAGCATATGAACCACTTACACAAGCAAATTTGGTTTCCACTCCCCCACAATGCTCAAATGCTCCTTGACCATAAACTTGCTCCAGCATGCCAATTACATATGAGTTCATTGCTTTTGATTCATCAAATGCAGATTCTGTTGAGACATATAGCCTACCGATATCTTCTGGTGAAAGTTTATTTTTTTGCATAATTCGCAAACATGCATTTGCTGCAAGACATGCAGGATCTTGATTAGCATCTACAATTGCCATTTGAGAAACTCCTAAACCTTTTTGTAATTTTACTGGGTCTAGACCTCTATTTTTTGCAAAATCAGATGCATCAATATACAATCTTGGAATGTATATTGCGATGTCGTCTATACCTGCTGCCATAAGCTTGGCTCCGAGTTTGTACATTTAAGGATATTGGGTATATTCTAAATAACTAGGAAGGAAATTTCTGTACTTTTTTTGACAAATTACGAGTGGTCTGATCGCAAGAATCTATTTTTTCAATTCATTCTCAAAAACTTTTTCAAATGTCTCAAAAGGCTGTGCTCCAAACAGTCTTGTTGTTTTTCCATCAGGCCCGATCACAAAAAATGCTGGTGTTCCAGTTAATTCCAGACTCCTTGCATCTTCATTACTTGCAAGTATTGTTTGTGAATGTAATCCCTCCAACATACATTCAGACCATTTGTCCATATCTAGTCCTATCTCTTGTGCAAATTTTCCAAGATTCTCAGATGATGCCCATCCATTATTTTCTCCTGTCCAATTAGAATACAAAATATCATGATATTCCCAAAACAAACCTTGGTCGTTGGCACAGTGAGCACCATGAGATGCATTAACTGAATCAGGACCAATGATGTTATAGTCTTTGAATATCATTTTTACTTTTCCTGTTTCAACATACTTTTCCATAATGTCATTTTCTGTTGAATGGAAGAAAACATTACAAAAATGACATTGATAATCTCCAAATTCAATTAAAGTGATTGGTGCGTTAGGATTTCCAAGTATGGGGGAGCCATTATCTACAAATGTGTTGATTGTAATTTTTGCAGGTCCTACTTGTTGAACTTTGGGTGCAGGCTCGATAACCAGTTCTTTTTCATTTGATATTCCATCAAACCCTAAAAATACCACAAATATTGCAATTGATGCAATTCCAGCTCCTATGACAAGAGAAGGTCCATGAATCATTACATTTTGCGTATCACTAGTTTCTATAAACTATTCTTCTTCTCTTTCTTTGGTGTTTCTTTAGCTGGAGCCTCTTTCTTTGGTGTTTCTTTAGCTGGAGCCTCTTTCTTTGGTGTTTCTTTAGCTGGAGCCTCTTTCTTTGGTGTTTCTTTAGCTGGAGCCTCTTTCTTTTTTACTTTCTCACGTGCATCTTTTCTTTGTTTTTCTCTTTCTTCTTCTAACCCGTCATCATCATTTTCTGAAATTTCTTTTACTTCATTAAGAGATTCTGTTAATTCTGCTTCAAAAATTGACTCAACAACATTAATTGAATCTAATTTTTCAGTCATTGACTCAAAACTTAATTTTGATTCAAACTCCGAAACAACTTCCTCTGAATTTATCAATGATGAGACGATATCTTCGTTTAATCCAATTTCATTTGTATTGAATTGTATTAATTCAAAATCTGTTACCTTTTCGCCATTTTTTAATGAAAATATCTGCCCTTGTTTACTTTGTTTTTCTCTTTTTTCTAGAATTTTTTCAATGTTTGTCTTTATCACTTTTAATTTTTCTTTAGATTCATCATCATTTGTTTGACCTATCACCCTATCAATTGCAGGTATTGCTATGTCCCATCTTTTTGAATCTATAATTTCCTTGATCGCAATTTTATGATGGATTTTTTGTATTTTATTCCCATTGGTTTCCTTGACAAGTTTTATTCCTATTTGATTTAATAGTGCCTGATATTCTTTTTTGGATTTTGTTTCTTTTACTGCATTTTCGATTAATTCTTTTTCTGTTTTTTCTGTATTCTGCTGTGATTCGTTTACTTCAAAAATTGATTTATTTTTAAATACTTCTGAAACAAGTTTTTTCTCTTGTATTGTTAGTCCTTTTTCTTTTTGGTATTCTTTAATTTCTTTTTTATATTCATTAAACACTTTTGTATATTCATTTGAAAGATGTTTGTACATCATGTCGATATATTCATCATTGCCGTCATTCAGATTGTTAATGTCTAATAACATATTTTTTATTTGATTAACTTCAAACGAAATTTTACTCATTGCATATTCATCAAATTTTGTATTATCTTTATTCAAATTAGATAGTTTTTCATCTACTTGAATTATTTTTTCTATAACTATCTGGTCTTCAATCGCATATGCTTCTTGGTAACCATACATGGATGTTGCCATAATGGAACCTATTATCAGTGCAAATGATGTTAATTGTAAATATTTCATTTTACAATAATATTACACACTTGTTTCCCATATTCAAGATGGTAATCTGTTGTTTTGAATAGATCCATTTAGGAAAAATTTTCTATATCCTGGAGTTTTATTGGAATCAAAAATCACTTTATTTTTTATCCATAATGGAACTTGTTATGTTGGAAAAAATTCCATATAGGATCATTTCAATTTGGGATGACTCATGTTTTTTTAAAAACAGTTTATACGATTAGTTGGATATCTCTGTTTTTAAAAATACTTTTGTGAAATATTACTTGTATGTCATATCGTTACAAACACTATGATGAAAGAAATTACAGCTATTGTAATTGATATTTTCATAAATGAAGACATGTTGTGTGGATAGCCTGTCCTATTAATTATGGTTTTACCGTTACTATAATTTTGGCAAGTTTCCTGTTTTATCCAAATTAGATTTGCATACCTTACAATAAAGCCTAACTTCCTTTGATGGAAATTCTGAACCGCAATTTTTACAAGTATAAAATTTCTCATCATTCATAAAAGATCTTAAATCATTATGAACTTAAGAGTATTGATTGGTTTAATGGGTTTCATCTTCCAGGTCTTCTAAATCCTGGTTTAATATTACAATTTGACACTGATGATTTTTGAAATTTTTTACCTCTTGTATCATTATTTGATCTTTTAGAATCCTCTTCTTCAATTATGAAAACTTTTTTTGTTGATTTTGATGTTTTTTTATTTTTTAATGGGATGATGTTTGTTGAAGAGATTTTTTCTTTTCTTTTCTTTTTTGGTTTTTCATCATCATTTGGATTTTTTTTGGTCCATTTGATATTGTTTGCATTTGATGATGACTGCGCTTTGTTATAATCTCCCAATGATTTAACCATGATGATTTATTCTTGATTGTTAACTTAAGAGTATTGATATGACTGATTTTATTTTCTATTTGCATCCACTTTGTCTTTGATCATTTGCATACAATCATGACAAATTATTGATTCTTCAGTCATCTTACATATTATCTCATTATTTTGAAATTCTGAATCATATGTAGCTGCTATCACTATTTTATTACTCCACACCTCAAAATCTTCTTTCTTTTTTGAACATGCTAAACAATTCATGAATTTTCTAAATTTTATATCCACTTAAGCGTGTTTATTGTCAAACTAATCTAAATAAATGGGTTAGACATATCGATTTCATGAAGAATGTTTTTGTTAACGGATATGGTTCTATTGGCAGTAGAATTGTTTCTTTTTTGAAAGATGATCCTGAAATTACCGTGGTAGGAGTTGGAAAATATTCTCCTGATGAAAAAGTTCAAGAAGCAATATCTAAAGGGTTAGATGTTTATGTCCCAGAATCAAAATTAGATGATTTTTCAAATTATAAAATTTCAGGCTCTATTGAATCTGCATTGGATAAATCTGATTTAGTTATAGATGCTGCTCCTGGGGGCCATGGTTACAAAAACAAAAAGAATCTATATGAACCAAAAAATATCTCTGCAATTTATCAAGGCGGTGAATCCACAATGGGTTCTGAAGCAGTTTCTGATTTGTTATTTAATTCTCGTGCAAACTATGATCAAGCATTAGGGAAACATCATGTCATGCAAGGAAGTTGCAATGTTACGGGCATGGGTAGAATTTTAGAACCTCTTCGTGATAAATTCGGTGATCAATTAGTAAGATTTGATGTGACTCTAGTTAGACGTTGGGCAGATATTGAACAAACCGAGAAAAAACTATCTGATACAATTGAAATGACTGAGAAACCTCATCATGGGGATGACGTAAAACTCTATTTTGGAAAAGATGCACCCCTATACGTACGTGCAATCAAAGTTCCCACCAGACAAATGCATTTGCACATTATGGATATTAGATTTAACGGAACTGCTCCAAAACCCTCTGAAATTCATGATATCTTTACAAATGAATTTGGTGTTGCAACCCTATGGACTGCAAAGGGGACTAAAGATGTAAGGGATTATGCTCAGAACATGGGCTTTAACTTTACAGATACTAACATGATCCACATTCATGCAAACATGACTACCTCTATTGGTGACACTGTGCAAATGATGTATTCTGATGATCAAACAGGCATTGTAATTCCTGAAAACCATATGTTAATGCAAGCAATGTTATTTGGAAAATCCTATTCTGAATCATTTGCACATACAGAATCCATCTTTCACATGAAAGAGAAAAAAGAAAAATTACAAAAACATTTTGCTAAATAGTTTTACTGTTTAATTCGCTCTATTCTTATTTTCACTGGAAGATTTTTTACAACCTTCTCCACAATTATTCTTAGTTTTCCTAATTCTAATTTGTCTCCTTCTTGAGGTATGTCTTGTAATTTTTCATGCAATAATCCGTTTAGCGTACTATAGTCATCTCCCTCTGGCAATTCTGATTTGAAAATCTCGTTGATATCTTCGATTTCAATATCTCCTGTTGTGATTATTGTATCTTTATCTATAGAGTGATATTTTGTTGATTCCGGTAAATCTGTTTCATCTTCAATGTCTCCAAGAATCTCTTCAATCAGATCTTCTAATGTCACTAATCCTTCTACTCCCCCATGCTCGTCTATTACTATTGCCATGTGTGTTTTTCTTCCTTTCATTTCTCTTAACAGTGAGGTAACCATTTTTTCTTGTGAAACAAATACAGGATTTCTTGAAATTTGTTGTAATGTTTTCATCTTGTTGTCTGATTCAAGCTCTCTTAACACATCTCTTACATGAATGAATCCTACAATGTCATCATGGGTTTCACCATAAATAGGAATTCTAGAATGTGAGTTTTGATTAATAATTGGAAGTGCCTCAAACAATAACATTTTTGCAGGAAGCGTCTGCATTTTCATTCTAGGAGTCATCACAGCACGAATTACTGTATCATCAAATTCCAATGCCCTATGCAACAAATCGCGTTCATGTGATTCTAATGCTTCATCTCTATGTCCTTGATCAATTATACCTCTGATTTCATTTTCTGTTAATGCTGGTGGATGGTAGTCGCTTCCAGTGATTTTGATCATCACTCGTGTAATTCTCTCCAATGTCCAAACAATTGGATACATTGCATAACTAAACATCAATAAAATTCCGCTTGAGCGTAGTGCAACTTTAGTGGCATTAGCATTACAATATGTTTTTGGAGTAACTTCCCCAAAAATGATAATCAAAAAAGTCATAATTCCTACGGCAATACCTAATCCACTGTCTCCAAATAATTTTATTGCGACTACAGTTGCCAATGCGGATGAACCTATGTTTACTAAATTATTTCCAAGATTTACAGCTGACATCATCCAACCTGGATTTGATTTGAGTTTTTGAAGTGCTTTGGATCCTCTTCTTTTTTCTTTAAGCAATTGCTCTACAGTAGCTTGAGTGGTTCCTACCAATGATACTTCTAATCCACTAAAAAAACCTGAAAGTCCTATTAATGCTGCTAATGCACTAAGCTCCAACCATAATTCTACCAAGATATGACCCTCATGAAATTTTTAAATTTACATATATTACTCATTTAGTTTTTTTGCACCATCTTTTGGTTGCAATATTTCTACAAACCTTGGATTTAACTCTTAACTTGTTAAAATCAATCTTTTTTAAATTAATTGTATGATTGAGGCTAATTTTTTGGAGGGATTGCAAATCTGTTTTCTGGATTTCTGTGATAGTCTACTGGTATCATTGCATCCTTTTGTCTTCCAGTGAGAATTCCTACTACTATGTCGTCTTTTTTAATTATTTCTTCATCAGTTAATTTTTTAATTCCTACAACTGATGCCCCTGATGCCATTTCACAATCAAAACCATTCAAACCTACAACTGACATACCATCTAGCATCTCAGAATCTGAAACTGTTGTAGCTACTCCATTTGTAAATTCTAAAGCTCGTAGACCTTTTAAGATATTTGCAGGTCTTCCAATCTGAATTGCTGTTGCTTTAGTTTTTGGTTTTAATCCTTCTTTATCCAAATGATCATAATATCTGGAAATTAACTCGGTATTTGGATTCCCTTTGTTCCATCTAAGTTCTTCTCCTTCAAATTTCCCGTTATACAAATCAGATAATGTACTTGCACCTTCTGAATTAATTACTGCAATTCTTGGAATTTTTTTAATCCATCCCCATTCATATAATTCCATTAGTGCTTTACCACAACTTGATGTATTTCCTAAAGCTCCTCCAGGATAAACAATCCAATCGGGAGATTCCCAATCTAAATACTCTAATGCTCTAAACGGAATTGTTTTTTGCCCTTCGATTCTAAACGGATTAATTGAGTTAACTGTATATCCATCATGATTTTGTGCATCATCTAATGATTGTTTTAATGCATCATCAAAATTTCCATCAACCTCTACAATTTGTGCTCCAAATTGATATGCTTGACTAAGCTTTCCTGGAGCAATTTGACCTGCAGGAATATACACATCACAATTCATTCCTTCATTTGCTGCAAACATTCCTGCTGATGCAGAAGTGTTTCCTGTAGATGCACAAACAATTTTTTTTGCACCAATCATTTTTGCATGAGTCACAGCTGTTGCCATACCATTATCTTTGAATGACCCACTAGGATTGTATCCTTCAGGCTGTAACCACAAATTATTATTTGAAATTCCAATGAATTCGGCAGCTTTTGACATGTGATATGGTTTTGATTGCCTGCCTTCTGCCCCGTCAAGAGATACTAGATATTTTGAACATTCCTCCAAATTCTCAGTATCTATTTGGCAAAAGTTTAGTAAATCTCTAAATCTCCAAACTCCACTTTCATTGAAAATGCTGCCTTCTGAATTTCTTCTTTCGTAAAATACTTCTTTGAGAGACGACGATGGTTTGTTTTTGTATTTTACGTCTAACATGTGTCCTTTCTCACATTGAACATTTGTATTTCCAATGGGGTATTCTAATCCGCATTGTGGATCAACACATTTTAGATAAGCATCGCCTTGCATCGTAATTACAGATAATCGGTGATAATTTAAAGGAAATCATGTAAAAATTGTTCAAGTTAAGGTATTTTTGCTAAACTTTAGATTAGATGGAATTTACTTGTAATCATGGTTTCTTACGGGGAACATTTGAAAAAGATTCTTTTACAAACTCTAGAATCATACAATTTTCTAAGGGAAATACAAGACAATCCTGGGGATTTAGATGTCATTAAGAAAGAACTGCTAAAAATTAACGGATTCGTTAAAGTGATGACAAACAATGTTGATGAGTACAAAATCCCTCTATCTGATTTTAAAAAATTAAAGTCTAAACTAAATCATTATTTAGAAAACTACTCCTTTGAACAAGAGATTGAAACTATGGCTTCGTTATATTCTGATGATGCTTACAGAATAAAAAACATGAGATTTAAAATAATTGAAGCCTTGGAAGATAAAAAAATGATTCAAAGCATGGAGGATTTGGTAAATCAACTATGACTAATGACAAAAAATGTATGATTTGTGGATGTCGTGATCATAAAATTTTTGGATGTAATAGACATGCAGCAAAAAAATGCAGTTGCTATAATAATGGAAATTAACTTTGAAATATTATTTTCTTTTAGGACCTGATCTTTCGTGAAAATTCAAACAACATTTACATTCTTTTTGTAAACATTCTGCCTCTTTGTGATGACCACAAATACCGCATTCACAGCTTTTTGACATAATATCCTTTATTCGATTTAGAATATAATTTATCCACCAATTTTTTATGAGTTTAAGGTCAAAATGAGACTATTTTTTAGATTTTGACTTTTTTACAGGTTTACCTTCTAATTCTTTTTTAATTTCTTCTGCTTTATTGTCTACTGCCTTGATTATTTCTTGTATTATGCCATCCAAATCACTATCTTCTGCCTCTGGTTCTACAGTACTTGCAATTTCATTGATCGTGGTAGATATTTCAGAGCTTACATCTTCAAAACTTTCAGGATCCTCATATGCCGCATTGTATAGATTTTTTAGGTTATTTACATGACCTATTACTTGTTCTGTTATCACAATTTTGTAATCTGTTCCATTGACGTCAAATTCTTTTGAACTCATAATGTTTTTTCAATATCTTTTGTTTATAATGTTTTCAGGTAAAAATTAATCATGCTGTATGTAATTTATGTTCTAAAATACTATGTAATCCAGTGCTGAAGCGTCACTGATCAATCTAGTGTGCTTTGAACCTACTATGTAGCCATTTTTGATATCTTCTGCAGGTATCCATCTATTTGTGGAAGTATAATGACGTTTTTCTGCCAATTCTCTTTCTATGGCTTCAATATCAAATTCAGCTTCTTCCACCTGTTGAGTGGTCAAGTGTTTTATAGTAACCAGAATTTTTGTTACTTTAACACGATCTCCAAACTTCCATTTTAATACAGGATTTTCATCAGACACTTCTAGCACTTTGATCTTCATTTGTTTTTTACCAAATGCATCATGGCTGATCAAAACTCTTTCATCAGTAAATTCTTCAAAACTTATTCTTGAATTAACTTCTGCATCTGAGACTGTCTCCAATAGAGATTCGGTAATCTTTTCAGACGATTCGGTATTGGCTCTTTCTTCAGACATACTATTGCTTTACATCTTATCCTTAATAACGATTTGAAGAAATAGTCTAGTTAGGCACTAGTTCGTTGCTTTGTCTTAAATGGCATTTTACATTCTTGTAGTGAAATCTCTTCTCTGACTCCATTAATCTTTGCAAAAAATTTGCCTTCATATGTGCAAACACAATCTGTTATATCTAGAGATTCATCCCAAATTTTGAAATATTCTCGTAGTTCTCTTCCTTCATACTCTCCAACCCCTATTCGTTTTTTTGATAAAAATTTGAATGCCAACAAAACATGTCGTTTTTTGTAAATATCAAATGTTTTAATCCATTCCAGACAACGCTCAATTTGATCTGCCGGAACTGGCAATGATGTACTAGTTCCAGACTTTGCCTCAATAGTGAATATGCTACTATTTTCAGTATTTACGGCTAAAACATCTGGCAATGCAATACTGGGGGATCCTAGCCTAAATGCTTTCCAATCCTTTGTACTGTTGAATCTTTTTACAATGGTATCTTCCCATTGATATCCTCTCTGTCTGCGCGTTCTTGCTGCTTTTTGATTATTTAGTATGGATTTTTCAGTGTTTTTTTGTTTTGTAATGGTTATTGATTCTAATTTTTTTCTCACTGGCATTTTATTCTCCTTTTAGATATAGTAAAGTAGGTAATTATACAATACCCGTTGAAATTAGTTATGTTATCTGTTTTTTATTAATGATAAAGATGATTTTGAACTCTTTTGAAAAGGAACAATAGGCTTAAGTTTTAGATGCATTAGGAAAAAACTTGTAGTTATTTGAAAGATAATTTCCTGACAAAAAAAACTCTGTTGTTGTTATTGAGTGGTGTTGGATTGGTTTTGTTTTGGAGAGGGATTTGGGAAGTGTCTTCAAACTACTTTTCAGAACATGTCAGTCTAATTTTGGGGTTGATAATTTTAATTGCAGTTGCAACCTATGAAAGAAGACAAATCTTTCAGTTTTTTGGTGCCGGAAAGTAGAAGACAGGCAATCACATAAATTCATCTGAAAATCAATAGGATTTTAGACAAATCCTTTGATTCGAAATATTCCTGATTTTGTGGGATCTTATGTTTAAATTTGGAGATGCAAATTGGAGTTGTATCTATTCAGATAGATACTGACAGTTGCAATTTACATAATTTTTTTTAACCTTTTAAAATCTAAAAAATCATGGAATCATCAAATGATTTGATAATTGAAAAGCTTCTAGAACAACGAGATTTGAATTTGAATATGTTAAAACATTTAGATTTTGAATTGATAATGGGTCCTACTGAAAAAGAAGTATGCAATATCAAAATGTTGCAAAATGATACAATTGAAGAATTAAAAAAAATTGAACAAGAAATTGCTTTTTTGACATCTGAAAAATTATAAAATCCAATGAGTTTATCAAACCCAAATAAAGTAAAACATTATGCAAGAACTTGTAAAAAATCTAGTTCGTATCAAACAGATTTTTGCAAAAGGATATGGGGGTAATTCTCACATTCAGGAGGTAATTCCAACTAAAATTTCAGATAAATTTCCAATAGATGTAGATATTTTGAACAATCTTCATGATTTTGCACTTAAAAATCCAATTTATCATAATCACTATGAACAAGAGATAGATGGAATTTCTTGTACTGTTTACGAGGGAGATATTAACGATTATTGGTTAAACAGCATAAAACACGGTTCAAGCTGTCAGCCATTTTATCCGACATGGATAATGTCTGCATTTGTTATGGTTCAGATGGCAAAGCAGTTGGGTTATTCTGAATTGGTGGATATTGGTTCAGGAGATGGACGAATAGCATTCTGTGGAAATATTTTAGAGTTAAATTCTCATAGTATTGAAATTGATGAAGTATTAGTTGAATTACAAAACACCATTTGCAAATCTACAAAACAAAATTTCAATCCTGTATGTCACGACGCATTAGAATTTGATTATTCTTCACTACATCTCAAAAAACCCATATTTTTTATTGGAGGACTTGCTCAAATGGGAGGAGATGTTTTAGCTACAAGTATTATCGATAAAATAAATTCAATTACTAATCTAAAAAACGATACAGGAATTGTGTTTGCAGGAACGAATACAAAACGCCAATTATCTGGTAATTTGGGAAATGGCGGTTGGAGTTCATTAATTGAAAGACATGATCTGAAAGTGGTTGATACTGTATCATTACCTACAATTTGGACATTTGATCAAGATGTTGAAACTCCGTACATATACACTGAATTCAAATAATCTCGAAAAAATAATTTCCATCATGAATTCCACATCTTGATATTTGTACTGATTGTCCTGTCTCTGGGACTGTGGGGGTTTTTGCCATTATTCTGATTGCATTTTCAAATTCAACCAAACAGAAATACTCATCATTTTGACGTGAAAATTCTATGATTTTACCCACAAACGTTCCTTCTTTTAGAAAGACTCTTCCAAAACAATGGTTGCAAAATTCTGATGGGGGCCACACAGTTTTTTTGCATTCTGTACATTCTGGAATGCAAAATATCCCTTCATTTAGTTTTGATTCAAAATTCATGTTTCTAAAATTAATACTGTTGATGATGTAGCTGCAGCTGACATGTTGTGGACTAGCCCTGATTTAGGATTGTCAACTTGTCTTTTACCTGTAATTCCTTGCAGTTGCTGTGTAATTTCAATTGTTTGTGCTATTCCAGTTGCACCTAGTGGATGTCCTGAACCAATTAACCCTCCTCGTGGATTTATTTTATAATTATCTGTACCGTGTAATTCATTAATTATTTGCATCCCGTTACCTTCCTCTGAAAATCCCATAGATTCTAATGCCATAGGTTCACATACAGAAAACGCATCATGGACTTCTGCAACATCTATGTCTTTGATATTTTTGTTTGACATTTTCAGTGCTGTTTGACTTGCCATCTTGGTTGATTCCATTGAAGTAAATGAACTATTTTTAGTAAAACCTGCAGATATTGTTTTTTGACCAATTCCTGTAATCCACACAGGTTTATCTGTAAGTTGTTTTGTTTTTTTCTCAGATGCTAAAATTATGGATGCACTTCCTGTACAAGGCCTTGAACAATCCAATAATCTGAGATCTTCTGTAAGTTTTTTAGAATTTATCACATCATTAACCGTGTATGTTTTCTTTGATAGAGCATTTGGATTTTCTTGTGCCTGTTTATGATTTTTTACAGAAACAATTGCTAATTGTTCATCTGAAATTGAAAATTTTCGTTTGTAAGATTTAGAAAATATGGATGCCCAAAATATAGGATGTTTGTATTCTCCACGAGAGTTATCCCATTCTAATATCTGTCCTGGACTATCATATCTTTCTGCACCCGAAATTAATACCATATCTGCAAGACCTGATGCAATGTAAGAATATGCTGATACGATGGAATTAGTACCTGAATTACAGAGACTCTCAATTGTGTGGGAGATCTTGGGCTGAATGCCTGACATTTCTGAAAGGATTGGAGACAAATATTTTGAATTGTTATTTGTAGACACTAGCACTGCATCTATCTCATTTTTGTTGATTTCAGAATTGTTTCTAAAAATCTCTTTTGTAGAATCTAGTAAAACTGATTCAATTTTTTTATCTCCCTTAGAGAAGGGTGTTATACCATACCCTGCAATACCAACTTTGTTCATATCAATCATCCAAAAATGTTTTTTTAAATAATTTAAAAGAACTCATTGTTTCTCCAATGGGATTAAATTGTAAAATAGGTTGTTCAATTCCTGCATCAATAAAATTTGTCAATTGCACTTTACATTGTTCAGGGGTTCCAGATATCGCTAGAGATTCAAGCATTGAATCAGTTACTAATTCATGATTTGATTTGAACCCTGACTTTTGAAATTCTTCAAAAATATTAGATGTTTCGTTTTGGAATCCATTTTTTGCTAAAAATTCTCTATAAATATTTCCTACAGAAATGTAAAATGCTACAGTCTTTTTTGCACGTTTTACTGCTTCTTCTGAATCTTCTGAAACACAAGTGATTAACTGACATGTGACATCAATTTTTTTCTTTGATTGCATTTTTGCAATTGTTTGTTTCATTTCATTTAGTGGTCTTAGATAAAAAATTACACCATCGCCTATATCCCATGTTAAATTCACCATTTTTTCATTTATGCCTGCAAGATAGATTGGGATTTTCTTTCTTTGTGGCTTGATAAGCAATGTAAAGTTTTTTAATTTGAAAATTTTTCCATCATAATTTACTGGTTCTCCAGATGTAACAAGACGAATTATTTCTACATATTCCCTCATTCTTTGTATTGGTTTTTCAAATTTGTAACCATGAAATGATTCTACAATCGGCATGCTGCTGGTTCCAAGCCCTATGATCAGCCTCCCACTAGACAGGGTATCTGTTGTGGCAGCACCCATAGCAATAGTAGATGGACTCCTAGAATAGATGTTGATAATTGATGAACCTATTTTTTGCGTGGTGGTTCTTGCTGAAACTGCACCCAACATGGAAAAATTCTCCATTCCCCAAGTTTCAGGCACCCAAATGGCATCAGTATTTGTTTTTGAGATTACTTCTGAGCACTGTAGCACCTCATCTATTGATAGTAGTGAGCCCAAACTGCATGCAATACGCATGAAATGCGTATGTCTTTTGGATATTCTAGTGTATCTGTTTTAGTAATAGGTTAATTTTGATTGAGGCGGAAGATTATCAGATCAGAACATAAACTATATCATTGAGTCAACAAACATTCTCAGAAAAACAGGAGAAAAAGACGACCTTTTGGGATTATGCAACTAAATATGCTTCTGTAAGTAAAGACGAATCTTTCGTAGAGGAGTTGGCGTATTGTATGGTTACCTTACACCGTACAGGCGCATAATTTGTAATTTTATTTAATTATTTTATCTATTTCTAAAGCACATTCTTCCATGTCTTTGAAAGAATCTACCGAATACCACTTCGCATTTTTGAATTTCACAGTGTTTAGGATTCCTTTTTTTGCATAATCTGGAAATACTGTTTTCTCAATATCTCCTTTGTTTGGAAGGTCTTTTAGAACTTCTTTTTTTAAATGGTAAATTCCTGCATTCATCCATGTATTCGAAATTTCTTTTTTCTCTCTAAAATTTAGTATCTTGTCATTATCTGTATCTAAAATTCCATATTTTGTTCTTAATTCAATTGCTGCAATTGCGTTTTCCTTTGTTGCAAGTTTTTTTAAATCAATGTTAGTTATCGTGTCTCCATTTATCACAAAAAATGATTTTTCATTAAACATATTTCCTGCTGTTTTAATTGCACCTCCTGTTCCTAAAGGTGATTTTTCTATTGAGAATTTTATTTTGATTCCTAAATCTTTCATGTTTAAATGATTTTCAATCATCTCCTGTTTGTATCCTGTACAAACAATAGCTTCAGTAATTCCAAATTTTTTTAAATATTTTAATTGCCATTCAATTATTGGAATATTTTTGATTGGAATTAGAGGTTTTGGAACATAATCTGTAATCGGTCTTAGTCTTTTACCTCTACCTCCAGCTAAAATAATTGCTTTCATCTAACTGGTTGTATTTTTTTCAGGTTTTATATTTTCAGAATTTACAAGATCTTCCATCTTTTTTGCAAATTCATTGTAGATCTTTTCAAGATCTTTTAATGGCATCTCGATTCCCAATAATTTCATAGTTTTGTTCCATGATTCAATATATTTTTCATCATCAAGACCTTTTCCCAATGTTTCAGCTATAGAATGAACTCCCTCTGTTTTACCTAAAGCGTAAATTGCAATGTCTTTATCAGTTAACATAACATCATTCACTCTCAGTCAAGTAGTAATGTAATTCAGTATAACACTCTACACAATATTCTGCAAAATCAGTATGATCACAGTCGTAGACTTTATTCACATTATTTTCACATTTTGCACAAGTTGGCATAATGTAATTCCTCTAAGATTTTTTTATCTTAATTGCACCTAATGCAATTTGGAAAATTGCTGGAGCAAATAACATTATAGGATTTCTTTCTACACCTTCTGGTGCAGGAGTTCCTACCATTGCAAGGCCTCCAATCAGGATTAAAACACCTGAAACTATAATCAATCCTCCTAATTTTTTTGATGGTTTTTTAAAAGACATGAAAAATGCGATTGTTGGTAAAATAATTGCTGGACCTCCTAGTCCTGCACCTCTTTGCATATCATCTAAGGGTAAAAATCCATCACCGTTTTCACTTCCCATAGTAACGGCGACATCTGCACCATACAAAGCAAGTAATCCGATAGATATTGCTGTAATTATGATGGATGTTTTTAGAAGCATGATTGGATTTGCTATTTACAACTAATAAATCTAATTAGAAGATTTAACTACTATTTTTGGCATCAATATCTGCAGCTTATTCAATAGATCATGAATTGATTCATTATTCATTCCAATAATGTTGACATGTCCTAGTTTTCTCAAAGGCTTTGAAATTTTCTTACCGTACATTTTCAAAAAGACTCCGGATTCAGATATCTCTAGAGGGAGATATTCTCCGGTAAACCCATCACCCCCCAAAATATTGTACATGATGGAATTGTGTTTTAATTTGGTACTTCCTAGTTCCATTCCAAGAATTGCTCTTAGATGTTGCTCAAATTGAGATGTTTCACTAGATTGCAGTGTATGGTGTCCAGAATTGTGAACCCTGGGAGCTATTTCATTAATCATTACTTCATCATTTTTAGTTACAAACATTTCAATGCCAAATATTCCTGCCCCTTTTAACACCGACATTGTTTTTTCAGCTATTTTTTCTGCCTTTTCTGAAATGTTTTTAGAAACTCTAGCAGGAGCTATTGTTTCTCTTAGGATATTTTCTTTATGAATATTTTCAACTAATGGATATGTCTTGATTTGTCCTTTAGTGTTTCGAGATGCAATTACTGAAACTTCCATGGTAAATGGCACGAATTTTTCCAAAAGTAGTGGTTGACCTTTGAAATAATCGTATGCTGTTTGGATTTTGTCTTCAGAATCAATTTTAAAATTACCTCTACCATCATATGCATCTCTACGTGCTTTTAGCATTGCAGGGATGCCGAATTTTTTCAATCCTGTTTTAACATCTTCAATATTTTTTATTTCAATAAATTCTGGAACAGGTATATTATTTTCTAGTAAAAATGATTTTTGTAAAAATTTATCTTGAATAATTTTCAATGTCTCAGGCGAAGGATTAATTTCCGCTTTATCCTCAACAGATTTTAAAACATCACTGTCTCCAGACTCTATTTCATAAGTAATGATGTCTGATTTGTTTGCAAGTTCAATGATTGCTTCTTTGTCTTTAAAATCTCCAATAATTTGTCTGGCTCCAACCTGTGCTGCGGGGCAATTCTCTGTAGGATCCAACACAATTATCTCAGAAATCTCATCAGGCATTTTTTTTGCAGCTTCTGTGATCATCATACCTAATTGACCTCCACCAATAATTCCAAGAATCTTTGACATTGTAATTTGGTATTTTTTGGATTAAAAATATCTAATGTTAGTACAAATAATTTATCAAATTTTTCATAATAGAATTGTTAATTACTCGCTAGTTTTTCCTAATATTATGGCTTATTCTAAAAAACCGCTAGTCGGAATTATCATGGGATCTAGCTCAGATAGTAGAATTATGCAAGCAGCAGCTGAAATTTTAGATGAATATAAAATTAAACATGAAGATCAAATTGTATCTGCACATAGAACTCCTGCCAGATTATCAGAATATGCTAAACATGCTGAAAAAATGGGATTTAAAATAATAATTGCAGGTGCAGGTGGAGCTGCGCATTTACCTGGAATGATTGCATCTCATACAACAATCCCTGTCATTGGTGTTCCAATACTTGTATACAATGATAAACACCCAAAAAAAACAGATACGACAAAATTTTCTGCGTTTGGGGGATTGGATTCATTATTGTCTATTACCGAAATGCCTTCAGGATCTCCTGTTGTTGCTGTAGGTATTAACAAAGCAGGAAATGCAGGGATTTATGCAATGAAGATGCTTGCAAACGAATTTCCAGATTTAAAAAAGAAATTAAAGCAACACAAATCCAATCAACATAATTCAGTTATGAAAGAATCTAATCAGTTAAAGAAACAAGGTCTTTCAAAATTTGCCAAAAGCAAATTTAAGTAAATTATGTTAATAATGTGAATTGAATATTTTTTTCTTTTAGTGCATCAATTAACAATTGAGCTTGCTCTCTACCTTGTGTTTCTAGACTTAATGTCACCCCTGCAGAACCTGCACTGATGGCAGAACTGAGTCTGTCATGAACTACCTCTACAATGTTAGCATTTGCCAAAGTAATTTCATCTACAATTTCTTTGAATGCACCTGGCCTGTCAGGCAATAAAATAGATAATTTGAGCAGGCGCCCCATTCCGGCAAGACCTTTGTCCACTATTTGTCCTAGCAGATACATGTCTACATTTCCTCCTGCCAAAACTGCTACTACCTTTTTTCCAATTGCCGGTTTTTTTGATATTAGATATGCTAAACTTGAAGCACCTGCAGGCTCTACTACAAATTTCATTCTCTCCATCAATAGAAACATTGCTTTGGTGATTTCTACATCATCAACTAGAACTATTTCATCGATGAGTTCTTTGATGATTGAAAATGTTAGTTGTCCTGGAACTTTTACCGAAATGCCGTCTGCTATGGTCCTTTCTCCCCCGCTAGCGGTAATTGATCCTTGTTTCACTGAATCATACATTGCTGGAAATGATTTTGATTGAACTCCTATGACTTTGATTTGAGGATTACTTTCTTTTATTGCAATTAATATTCCTGCTGCCAGTCCTCCTCCTCCTATGGGAAGATAAATTTCATCTACATCTGATAATTCATCTAAAATCTCAAGACCAATCACACCTTGTGCTGCTATGACTTGAGGATCATCAAATGCATGTATCATTGTAGCCCCTGTCTCTTTTGCTATTTCTTTTGCTTTGGACGATGATTCATCATAGTTTACTCCTTCCAAAATTACTTTGGCGCCATACCCTCTTGTTGCTGCAACTTTAGCTGGTGATGCATTTTTTGGCATTACAATGGTACAAGGTATTTTCTCTAACGCTGATGCAAATGCAACTCCTTGCGCATGATTTCCTGCTGATGCTGCAACAACGCCGTGTTTTTTTTCTTCATCTGATAATGATTTGATTTTAAAATATGCCCCTCTAATTTTAAAAGAACCTGTCTTTTGTTGAAATTCTGCTTTTAGGTAGATTTCCGAACCCGTCATCTCACTAAATGTTGGAGAATGAATAAGTGGTGTTTTCCTTATTTCGTGACCTCGTAAGGAATTTGCTGCAAGTATGTCATCATATGATGGATTCATTGGAAATGTTGCTATTGATTTACTGTATTTGACTTCTTCTATACAAAATTTGCATCTTTAGTCAAATTTTATGCGTAAATTATTAGGTATGGCTAAATAGTTGTAAACGGTTCTTCAAAATATATCCAGGAACCGGATCTCCCCTTTGAGATAATTTCTCATTTTCCGGTTTCTTGGTTTATGATTTAATGATAGTTTCTAATTCTGATAAACGTTTCAAGATATTTTCTTTAGTTGAATCAGACATCTTTCTTGGATCAAAAACTCCTTCACGGTTGCCGTTTTTGATAAATTCCAAATCTAGCGATAGTAAACATCCTTCTTCTCCTGCAACTAACCTAGGATCATCGATTAACACATTTGATGTTTGATAAGTTTCAACGAGCAACGAATCAAGTTCTGAGAAAAGTTTAGATTTTTTTTCAGATAGTTCTTGAAAATCAACATTTGCATCCTTTTGAATTTCTGCAAAAACTTTTTCTCTAAACTCATCATTTTCATAAAACACTTCAAATAATTTTTGATGATCAAAATCCTTGTAGCCTAATTCTTTTAGCTTATTTAGAACTATTTGATCACTGTTATCTGAGAATTGCTCTTGTTCATTTTTTGTCAGATCTACAATTTCAGATAGTTCTTTTTGACAATCAATCACTCTCTGAACTGGCTTGTAGTATAGTAAAACATGGAATTGTAATGATAAATGACCGGATAGCAAATAACTGCCTTCCTTAATCTCAAATTTTGTGAAGATTCTTCGGACATCTTGATTGTTAGTGATTGATACATCTTGTACAGACCATTCTTTTAATGAATCATTGATTTTTTGAAAATAATCTGAAATTAATTTTGGATCAAATGTTTTTTGTTCTGTAACTGTTGAATCTCCCATCATAACTTTCACATCGATCATTTTTGTAAAATCTATAATTTTTGGAAGAAATGCTTTTTGAATCGATTCGTTTTTTTCATTCAGCAGTTGGATGAATTCATGGGATGATCTTGAACCTAATCTCACAAAAAATAGAAAATAATTACACTCCTTAAACCTTCATCATTAAATCTAAATAGATTGGATGGGTATTATAGGCATGAATGCCTCTGATACTGCTTGTGACAATTGTGATGGAACTATCATAGAATATTACCATGATGGCTATAGGGGGAGAAGGGGTAAATGTTCTAAATGCAGTACAGATTTTCCCTTGGATTGAGATGAAAAATGGCTGAAAAAACTGAAAAAAAACAAGAATCAGAAAAAAAAGATCAAGGAATTAACGTAGTAGACATGTTGCTTAGTAAAAATAAGAATCAAATCTTAGATTCGGACACTATGATTTTAGAAACTCAAAAACGTGTTTGGGCAGCTCTCAAAAAAGGGTATGAATACAGTGGATTAATCGATGAATCTGAAGCATTTCTGAGAAAAAATGTTTTTTCAAAATTAGACATGGTTGTACTATATGTTGATTTGGTCGGATCTACAACTATGACATTAGAAATGCCTGCAGAAAAAATTGCTATCATCATTAGTTCTTTTTCTCAAGAAATGGCAGCAGTGATCAGACAACATCATGGTTATGTTTTAAAATTTGTAGGAGATGCAGTTGTAGGGTTTTTTGTTGGAGAAGGTATGGTTGCCTCAGATAATGCAGTAACCTGTGCAAAATCAATGATATCTGTAATTCAAAAAGGCATCAACCCTATTTTGAATCAATATGATTATCCTGATTTAATGGTGAAGATTGGATTAGATTTTGGTCAAAACATTGTTGTACGATATGGTGCAGATGTTGTAAACTCTCATGTTGATTTAATGGGACCTGCAATGAATATTGCAGCAAAAATTCAAAATTTGGCAAAACCCAACCAAATCTTAATTGGCCATGATGTCTATCGAAGATTACATCCAAAAACACAAGAGCAGTTTTCATTAATAGTTTGGAAAAAAGATGAATGGAAATATCGCTCCAGAATAACTGGCGACATTTATAATGTATATGAATTCAAAGGATAGTTTGATTTTATGATTATACTGTGAACTTGTCAGGACACTCTACATGTTCATAATGATGTTCTGTGAATTTTTCTTGGACCACATAGATTACAATTTTATGTAGATCTTTTTCTTCAATATCTTTTTTACATTTCAGACATGATTTCTTTGATTGATCCATCTAATCAGCGATCTAAGTAGGGAATCTATAAGGATCTGCGATCAGCTCAATTTGAGCTAAAATGCCTCAAGTTTAACTAAAGAGTATATCAAACGACTAAAGCAAGCCACAAATATAGCAAATATTGATGAATATTATGGATAGTTTAGTAACAAACCACCTTCGTGACCTTTATGGATTAAATCCAAACATCCCTCATTTAGCATTCCAATTTCCGAGATTACCACCAGGCTTGTCAAATCCCATGTTTAAAATTCAAGGAAATCCAATGAAGGAACAATTTTTGCAAGATGCGGATACAATGGCTCAAAAATTGCAAGGATTTCAACACATGTATCAGCAATACGCTGCAGGTTTGCTCAACATGAATTCAACAGTGATTCCGCCAGGACATCCAGCATATACAAGACAAAATTCTATCAAAACACTTCAAACTGAAAATGACAAACTATTAAAAGAAAATCTAGAATTAAAGAAAAAATTAGAAAAAGAAAATAACTCAAAATAAAATACTAGTTCTAAAAATCACGATTAGTCAATAGGCTTATTAATTTCAAAATATAGTTTGATCATGGTCAAAACTCCTGCAGAAAAATGGAAAGATACAGTCGTCAAATATAGAAAACAGTGTCAAAAAATTTTAGAAATATCTGACAGCATACGATATGCAGGTATTGTTAATTCTTATGGAAGAACATTAACTGGAATGATCAAACCCAACCTCAAGCCTCTGTTACAATCAGAAGATTTCAAAAATGAATTGTTTGTAATATCCACATTGATTTCACTTAGGAGAAATTCTGTCAGCACAATTGGAAAGTTAGAACATGTAGTATTACAACATCAAAAAATCACAATTCTGATTTTACAAAAAAATAATGTAACATTCTATGTGTCTATTGATAGAAAAGAAAAAGACTCAGAGAAGATTATCTCTTTAATTAAAAAGACAATCTAAGCTGGTGTGAATCCTTGATATCCGCCTGTTTGTTGATCTTTGTCTTCAAAGATAGGTTCAAACAATGAAATAAGATACTCATCAGGATCTAATATTACTGCATTTTTTCCTGCATCTTTTTCAACAATATCACGATGAATTGTGACTCCTTTTGCTTTTAATTCCTCAACTGCAGACTGTACATCACCTACAAGAAAACCGATGGTAATTCCATTTTCAATGGAACTTCCAGTGTGTTTTTCTGTCAATGATGCTGGATGTAAACTCAATAAAGCACCAGATGTACCCAAATCAACCCAAGACCTTCTTTGATTTCTGATAGGAAGACCGATGATTTCATGGTAAAATTGTAGGGATTTGTCAATGTCTTTAACTGCTAAAATAACATTGCCTACTTTTTTGATGTTCACAGGTATACTAACCAGAAGTTCTTTAAATCCATTGCGTCACTGCACTTCAACCATGGTTTCAGTTCTATCAACACCGCTGATTCTTTGTATTTGATTTGCCACTTCTTTAATCTGAACCAACTGCTCTACATCAATTATGGCTACTGCATCGAATTGACCGCTTGTTGGAAATGAATCTGCAACGGATGGGATTTTCTTTAATCGTGCAGCAATTAGTTTTTTTGGAGATTTTACCAAAATTATTGCTCTTACCATCCCATGTTAACCTCCACTTCAATTAGAGTTTCTGTCGTGACAATATCTTTGATTTTTTTAAAATCAATCACTGTGTTATTAATTTCATCAATATTCCCTTGTAAAAGAACACTGATGTCTGCTCTTCCTGCAACCACCATGATTTGTTTGATGATTTTTCTCTTTTTCTTGAGTATGGCAACTACAGAATCTACTTTTCCTGGTTTTACTGTGATTAAACATAGAGCACGCATGATTATACTACGTCATCCAATCTGATAAAGATTCCTAGTCAAAGGCTTCTTGAGAACGAGATTCTTCAAGATAAGCACGTCTTTCCTCATTGACTTTCTCTTGATCAATTTCAATATCATCATCAACTATGACAATACCCATATCTCCTGAGGACTCCTCAATACTGTTCTTAGTTTTAGCTTTTGTTGCTTTAGCTTTTGTTGCTTTAGCTTTTGTTGCTTTAGCTTTTGTTGCTTTAGCTTTTGTTGCTTTAGCTTTTGTTGCTTTAGCTTTTGTTGCTTTAGCTTTTGTTGCTTTTTTTTCAGGTGCTTTTTTTGTTACTTTCTTTGCTGATTTTTTTTCAACCATGAATGTCGAAAATCAAGAGGTAGGGTGGCTTTTAAAGATTATGCAGAATGAAATTTGCATAAAAACGATCACATATAATCGATCAACTAGACTATCTGAGTCAATAATTGACTCATGACTGGATTTATCATTAATTGATCTGTGCAATTACTATTGGAGGTGAAAAGACATAGCAACATTAGCAGATTATCAAACAATTGGAGATAGTGCATCATTGGTAAAAATAGGTGATCAGTCATTTACAATTACATTTGTAGAAGATTCTGATTATGCTCAGGGTGAAAATATCACTAAAGGAGTAAAGATCACAACTAAAGAAATGTTTGAGATAGACGGAAATCATTTTAACAAATTTCACACAACACGTGTAGCCATAGTTAATAGATTCAAAAATGAGAAACTCCGCGAAGATATCAACATAAAACAAATTCCACTAGGTCCTGTAAAATGCATCTCTGAAAAATCAGCATCTGGAAAAAATTTCTTTAACCTAGTAGATGCATAGTTGGAAACTCTAGAAAGGTTTTCCACCTTTTCTTTATTTCTGAAGAAAAAGGAATAAAATGAAAACCAATACTTGTAAGAGGAATTTCTACTTAATACTATTATAATTTTCAAAAATTACGGACTAATTATGGATAAAACAGTGCCGCGGGCGGGATTTGAACGCGCGACAGCCCGGTCTTCAGCCGAGTGCTCTCCCAGGCTGAGCTACCACGGCACTTAGAAAAAAAGGATAATGTTGAGGAATTAAAGTTTGTCTTTTCAGATCTTCCAAGGAATATCGTCTTTATTTTTTCGTTTATTGATTAGACGCCCCATTACAAAAAACAAATCAGACAACCGATTAAGATATTTGATACAGTTGGAGTTAATTTCGTCTTTTTCACTTAATAGAACTGTTTGTGATTCTGCTCTTCTCACCACCGTTCTTACATAATGCAATTGTGCTGCAGAAATATCGCCACCAGGCAAAATAAAATTGGTAAGAGGAGGCAACTCGGATTCAAATTTATCAATATGATATTCTAACTTTTCAATCATGTCTAATGATACCCTGTTTTTTACATCATTGAGATTGGGATTTGAAAGGTCTGCCCCTACAAGAAATAGATCGTTTTGAATTTCAGTTAAAATAGTTCTAATATCTTCATCCAGTGAATTACTCAACACTACACCTAGAGCCGCATTAGCTTCATCAACAGTACCATAAGAAATGATTCTAGGATGTGATTTTGATATCCTGTAATTTCCTTGCAATCCGGTATTGCCATCATCTCCAGTTTTTGTGTATATTTTCATCACCCTGTTATTTTTGAAATAACTATTATGTGATTCGGATTAACAATATGAAAATTCATTAGTAGAAAACATCTCATTTCATAACATCATGACAATTGATTTTTTCAAAACTGCTGCAAATCTTAAGAAAGTCAAAAGGCAGGGTTGGATAGATAAACTATCTCTAGAACACCCCGAATCAGTAGCTGATCATTCATACTCTATGGCAATAATGGGCATGATACTATCAGATATTGAAAATTGCGATTCTGAAAAAATCTTAAAAATGATTCTACTACATGATTTGGCAGAATCTGAAATTGGAGATTATACTCCAGGACAGATTGCCCCTGAAGAAAAAAGAAATCTGGAAGATAAAACATTTTGTAAAATTTCAGAGAATTTACCTGCGGACATAAAATTACAATACCAAAAAATCTGGGATGAATACCAAGAAAATAATTCGTATGAATCAAAGTTGGTACATCAGATTGACCGCTTGGAGATGGTCCTTCAAGCAACAATATATGAAAATGACGGTCATCGTAAAGAAAATCTATCCTCATTTATTGAATCAGCCAAACAAGACATTACAAATCCTAAACTAAAAGAATTATTTAGAAAGATTCTGGAAAACAATTAGAGATGTCTAATGCTGAAAAGGATGAATTAATTGAGGCACAAAAACAAGTGATTGGAATATTGTTTGAAGTAATTAAAAGACAGCAAGCCAATAGTGATCTTGATGAAGAATATTTTCAGATTATTTCAAAAGAGGAGAAAAATGAGATTCGAATCAAAGAGATTCAAAATGAAAGAGCAGAAAACGCAAAAATTGTAGGCAGATTGCTAGAACAATTAGAAATTTAATTTCCACAACTACAATCATCATCAGATATGATTCTAAGATGGGCTGTTTGTTGATATTTGTCTTGAATATAATTTGCCATATTTACAATTCTGACTCGGGGCTCCTTTGTAGTCCAATGTCCTTCATTTTCAAACCAAAACTCTATTTCGTCAAGATCATATCGCTCATTTTGCTCAACAAGACCTTTGAAGATTAATTTTATCTCCTCAATTTCAGATTCAGATAACTTTGATTTGTCCTCGACCATTGTAGTGATTTCATTTAATTTGATTATTACAGGATTTGTCAGCGGCATGTTTTTTCATACGTTCAGATTCTATAACAATCTTTAGAAGATAAATTGTTATAGCAACCTGATTAATTGAAAATTATGCAGTATTTTCAGGCTTTAAAATTAGGTCAGAAAAGGGTTGCAGAGGCCAGAGAATACCTAAACACTTTGACTGATGGCAAAGCAATGCCTGCACTAGCATTGGTAGACACCAAATCCAATGTATGGAATCCTGTAGGAGAGGAGAACCTCTATGCGTTTGTTGACGAATCATCAGGTTTTGTTTTGACTGATAGTAGTGGATACATTCTTGCACTGGTGGATAAAACAGGGTCATCAAAAACAATAGTTCAAGGAGTGACAAAGCAGCAAAAAGAGATTTTGGAAAAAGCATTTGAAAAAGACAATATTCCAAAATTTGAGGGCAAAGTAATCTTGCCTGTCTAGTCTCAAGAAAAAACGTAAGCTTTAGTTATGATATAGTATCCAGAAATAAAATGGGCAAATTCTCTCAAGAGATTGAAGTCGGAGGTCATTTGATTGACTCGTCAATTTTGACTAAGATCTTTGATAAAATTATGGATCTTCATGGGGAATTTGAGGTAGAAGAGATTGAGATTGGCAAAAAGAAAGGAGATCATTCTTTTGCACGATTACTAGTTACAGGAAAGAACCAAAAACATCTAGATGAAATTTTAGAAACAATTTATCGATTAGGAGCAGTATCAAAAATTCAACAAGAAATCAAGCTAAAAAAATCTCCAAAAAATTATGTAATGCCAGATGATTTTTACAGTACAACAAATAATCACACAAGTATTTTTTACAAAGGGAAATGGATACCAGTGGAAAACATGATGATGGATAAATGCATAGTTGTAAAAGGAAACAGAGCATTTTGTGTCCCAGTAAGAGATGTAAAAAAAGGAGACAGTATAATTGTAGGAGAAAGTGGAATCAAAATTACCCCTCCAGAGCGTCCAAGAGAAGGAGTCAATGTTTTTGAATTTATGGGAAGTTCAAGTTCCAGTGAGAGACCAACTCAACACATTGCAAAAAAAGTGGCCGATGATATTTACAATACAAAGAAAAAGGGAGGAAAAATCGTCATCGTCGGAGGTCCTGCAATTGTACATACAGGAGCAGATGATGCCGTATCTTATTTGATCAAGGCAGGATACATTGACGGAGTATTGGCAGGAAATGCATTAGCAGTTCACGATATAGAATATGCCACTCTGGGCACATCACTTGGAATGAATGTTCATGATGCAACACTTGCTTATCACGGGCATAGAAATCACATGGATACAATCAATGCAGTTTTCAAAGCAGGCTCTATTGCAAACATGGTAAAAAGTAAAAAACTGACCAAGGGAATTATGTATGAATGTGTGAAAAATAATGTTCCATTTGTTTTGGCAGGATCAATTAGAGATGACGGTCCTCTGCCAGATGTAATAACAGATGTTGCACAAGCCCAGCGAGAATACAAAAAAATTCTAAAAGATGCAAGTATGGTGATAATGATTTCAACTATGCTGCATTCTATTGCTACAGGAAACATGTTACCTGCAAATGTCAAAGTGATTGTAGTGGATATCAGCCAGCCAACCGTGACAAAATTAATGGATAGAGGCACTTGGCAAGCTATGGGAATTGTATCTGATGTGGGTGCATTTTTGCCAATGGTTGCACAACAAATCAAGAAAAAGAAATAATCAGGGAAACATTCTAGGATGCCTCAAAACCAAGTCAACTGGACAATTATGGACAGATAAAATAAATGTAAAAATATGACTGAGTGTAAAAAAATATTTTCTTAATTTATTTCAAACAGAATTTTTAGTAAAGGATTACAATGCGTTAGAAATTTTAAATTAGAATTTAACGATTTCGTATAATAAAACTGGATAAATTCTACGCTTTTCTTAAATTGAAAATTTATACATTCATTTTATTAAAAATGAAGAAATATCTCTCATATTCTCTAGGGCTGTTGTTTTTAGGGCTATTAGTCAATCCTGCATTTGGAGAAGTAACTAGTCTTTATACAAACAATGACTCATTTTTGATGGGAGATAAAATTGAATTTTCAGGTACTGTTGAAAAAGAATCTAATGGACTAGTAACAATCGTAATTCGAGATCTAAATAATGAATTTGTGTTGTTAACACAAGCAATGATAAACCATGATGACACTTTTGAAAAGAGTATACAAATAGGGGAAAAATTTACTCAAAACGGAATTTACAACGCAACAGGGTTCATTCTAAACATGACTAGAGGAGTCACCTCAGAATTTAGTGTGTCATTAAACGAATACAAAATAATTGATGAAGCGATTTTAAAAGAGATAGATGATAGTGTAATTGAGAATGCACAAATCACAATTCAAGAAAATGAACAAGATGTTCCATTGGAGAATGTAAAGATCATAAATAGAGATTTTGTTGATTCTAATATAGAACCATCTTATTACGTAAAAAGATATTATTCTGAGCCTGCATACAAGAGTTGGTTTGATAGGAATTATCCTGGACAAACAATTGAAGAAACCGTGGGATACACAGACAATGTAGAAAAAATAAAATCAGCAGTAAATGACATTATGGACAATAAAATTATTCCAGAAGCACAAGCATCGTCAATTGTTACATCTTACCATAATAGTGATGATTCCGATATTGCACAAATTACATTGATTTTAGCCGCATTAGGTATATTATTTGGAGCAGTGTACGGCGTTAAAAGACAAGCAGATAATAATTCAAGACAAATTTCAATTAACAGAAACAGTATAAGAATTCCAAAAATCATCCATCACAAGTTTGATCCTAAAGAGATTCTTGAGACAAGATTGGTCAAAGGTGAAATCACCTTGGAAGAATATGAAAAACTAAAATCAAAATTAGACTAGCTATGAAACAACTGTAGAACTTGGGGTTTCTTGTAAGAAATCCTTTCTCAATTTACCGAAAAAGTCAGCAATCATGTCAAGACCTGCAACTACTTTAGGAGCATTCTTTTTTACAAATTCAATTTTTTCTACACTGGATTTTGGTTTATTATCCAGATAATTTTGATAGACTTTTGCTCCATCATAGTCCACATATGCAATCCTTGCACTAAAATCAGTTCTCTCTAAAACAAGGCTATCGCCGCCAACTATTGCAGTGTGATAAGGGTGGACAATCAAAGATTCAGATAATTTTTGAGATGTAAAGATATTAGCTTTTTGCAAATCAGGGGCATATGAATTAAAATCAGCTAAAAGATAGAAAGTAGCATCAGGCTTTGTTACCTTTACTCCTTCAATTGCAGTAAGAGCATGATGAGTATATTCGCCCATTATTTGATGAATGTTTCTTGTAACTTCAAAATATTCATCCATTTCTTTACTGATTTCAAATCCTGCAACAGCAGCGTGTTGTATTGGAGTTGATACTGCAGTATATTCAGTTGCAAGAATTTTTTTAAACTGTACCCCAAGATTCTCAGCATGTTGTGGAAAAACAACATAGCCCAAACGATACCCGCCAGCAGCGTGTGATTTTGATAGACCATTTGTGATGAATGTTCCTTCAGGATAAATTTTTCCCATACTGACAAATTTTGAAAAATTGTATGTAGTTTGAGCATAAATTTCGTCAGAAATCACCGTAATGTTTTGTTCTCTACATATGTCAGCAATTTCCTCTAGCTCTAATCGGTCATACAATAATCCCGTAGGATTATTTGGATTGTTTAAAATCAATATCTTTTGTCGGTCTTGTAATCTTAATGCTAATTTCTTTAGATCACTTGGAGAGATTTTTTTGTTAGCTCTAGTAGGTAACATATGGTAATTTTTTTTGAGAAATCGAATTTGGGGAAGATAGCCCAACCATGCAGGAGTAGGCAAAATTACAGTCCCGTGTAAAATTTCTAAAAGATTAAAGATCAGTTCTTTTGTTCCAGGGCCAACATAGACTCTTTCAGGGGAGACATCCATGTTGAAATAATGTTTGTTATATTTAGAAATGGCATTTCGCAATTCAATAATTCCGGATATAGGGGCATATGCTCCTTTGTCAGCATTTTTGATTAATGCTTCCTGAATTAATTTAGGGACAGGAAAGGGGGATTGACCAAATGCAAATCCATAAAATCCAAAACTACATTCTGCATGAGGACAGTTTGAATGAAATTCTTGCAAAAAGGTGTTTAATTTGAGATTCTCAGGCATCTCAATGTCTTCTACCTGCTGATCAACTACAAATTTCAATAATACTACCAACAAGGACAGACATTATAAACAAATCTAGAAATAATCAATAACAAATAGATAGATTTCATCAACTCTTTTTTTCAATTTCATCTAGAATCTCAGGATTTTCCAAGGAAGACAAGTCTCCAAGTTCCTGGCCTAACAATTTGGATTTTAATAATCTGCGCATAATTTTTCCTGTTCTGGTTTTTGGAAGATCTGATAATTGAAAAAGTAGTTTCGGTCTTGCCAACTTGCCAATTTTTTCTGCCACATAATCAGAAATTTCAGAGACAGGTAATTTTTCAAAGACATCAGATACAAAAAACACTACAATTGCTTCACCAGTGATATCATCAGGAATTGCAATTGCTGCAGCGTCAGAGATTTTTTCATTGGATATGACAACATGTTCAATTTCAGCAGTAGACATTCGATGACCCGATACGTTAATCACATCATCAGTTCTTCCACGCATATACCAGAGATTATCCTCATCCACATAGACATAATCTCCATGAAACCAAACATCTTTGAATTTAGACCAATATGTTTTCAAATATCTTTCATCATCATTTAACAAACTTCGTGTCATGGCAGGCCAAGGGGATTTTATTATTAAATAACCATTTTTGCCTCTAACAGAATTTTGATTCTCATCTACTACATCCAAATTCATTCCAGGTACTGGAATTCCAACAGTAGATGGTTTTAGTTTCATTCCAGGAAAAACAGACAACATTGCACCACCAATTTCAGTTCCTCCAGAAAGATTCATGATTGGAATTTTTTTATTTCCAACTTTTTCATACAGCCACCACCATGAATCCTCATCAAGGGGTTCACCAGTGGTCGGAATGTTCTTGATTTTATCTAATGAAAATAATTTAGATGGTTCAATATTATTTTTTTTAAACAGTCTTACAGCAGTTGGAGATATCCCAAAGATTGTTGTACCATATTCCGATAACATCCTCCAAATTCTATCAGATGTTGGAAAATCTAATCCCCCATCATAAATCACAGCAGATGCTCCAATCATTAAAAGACCATAGACATTCCATACGAGGCCAGTAATCCAACCAATATCTGCAGGCCAAAATAGCGTATCTTGTGCCTGCAAATCAATAAGATATGCTGCCTGATGTCCAGCAAACACCGAAAATCCACCATGAGTATGAATCACACCTTTTGGTTTGCCTGTAGTGCCAGATGTATACAAGATAAACAAAGGATCCTCAGAATCTAAAATTTCAGTATCACAAAAATCACTCTGAGTAGATACAAGTTTGTCGTAAAAAACAATGTTTTCAGATTCAGCATATTCGTCAATTCCTTTGTATGGTATCAGTATTGTTTTTTCTACAAATGTATCATCAAGTGCAATTTCTATAGATTTTTTTTGAGAAACAGGTTTTCCTTTACGATAAAAACCATCTGAAATTATTAAAAATTTAGCATTACAATCTTTTAGTCGCACATGTAATGATTCTGAACTATATCCAGAAAAAATTACAGTTTGTATTGCACCTATTTTTGCTGCAGCAAGTATAGATAAAATCGCTTCTTCAATCATAGGCAAATAGATTGCAATGACATCACCTTTTTTTCCCCCCATGGACTTTAATCCATTTGCAAGTTTTGAGACTTTTGAATTTAATTCAGAATATGAAATTTTTGATTTTTCGCCATCTTCAGATTCAAAATAATATGCAATTTTTTCAGGAGATTTTTTAGCAAATTTTTCTACAGAAGATTTGTAAAGATTTGTTTTTCCGTCAACAAACCACTTTGACCATGCTATTCCTTTTGAATCATCCAATACTTTTGCGTATGGTTTATCCCAAACTACACCAATGTCTTCATCTACTGATTTCCAATACCACTCTAAATCATTTTTAGATTTATCAGATAAATCATTCAGTGTCAAAAGATTATGCTTTTTCATAAATTTGTAAATATTAGATTCATGGATTTGTTTTTCAGTTGGAATAAATTCAAAATCAGACAAGGTTTCCTTTTTTAGATTATGACACAGTAAAAAGATTTTTTCTTATGAAATATCTATCCCAAGACGTCTAGCGCATGCAATAGCTGATTTACCTACATCTTCATTAATTCCAAATTGAAGTAATTTTTCTGTCCACCCGGTTTGTATCCCCATTGTGTTTTCACGATAATATTCTCTTAAAATCGCGCCTATTTCATCATCTAATCTGTACCTAGTAGCATCATTCATGCCTGCTTGAAGAATGGTAGCATCAGATGTAGCCAGAATTTTGATAAATTCTATATTTTCAAGAGATATTTCAGGCATTAGATACCAATTTGTTTTTTTAATAAATTCAAAGTTAATGTAGGATCTGCCTTTCCCATTGTTTTTTGCATAACTTTGCCCACCAAATAATTAATTGTCTGAGGGTTTGACTTTGTTTGCTCAACAGCTTGTGCCTCTTCAGAGATTACCTGTGTTATAATTCCAGACAATTCTGATTCATCAGAAACATTTCCAAGATCTAGTTCTTTGATTATTATTGACAAATCTTTTCCAGTTTTCAGAATCTCATGTAATGCATTTTTTGATGAATTTCTAGATAGTTTGCCAGACTGTATAGAATCTGCTAGATCTTTTAAATGATGAGATGTCAATTTTGATGCTTCTCGTTTTTCTCTTGTGTCTACTAGTCCCATCAAATCAGTTGTGATGATATTTGCAATCTCTTTTGCATTTGATTCAGTGTGAGAGTCTTCAAATAAATCCGAATAATACTTGTCAGAAGATAACACATTAGCTACCTGTGCAGGAATATTGTATTTTGAAACATATCTTTCTTTTTTAGAGACAATGCTTTCAGGCATTTCAGAAATTAATTTTGTTTTAGTTGCAGGATCAATTGTGACCCATGGGATATCTCCTTCCAAAAAATAACGATAATCCAATTCCTCTTCTTTAGAACGGGATGATACGGTTATCTTTCTTTTGTCATCCCAATGACGTGTTTCTTGGATGATTTCAATTTCACGAGAATGCAAACTTTCTTGCCTAGTGATTTCAAAGTGCACTGCTTTTTCTAAATCATGAAACGAACCAATGTTTTTAATTTCAACTTTTTTTCCTCCTTTGATAGATACATTAGCATCTGCTCTCATCGCACCCTCCAAACTAGGATCTGCAACTCCAAGATTTTCAAGAATATCTGACAAAATATTTAGAAAATCTCGAACTTCTTTAGGAGTTTCAAAATCTGGTTCAGTTACAATTTCTACTAATGGTGTGCCTGCACGATTGTAATCTACTAGAGTTATCTGGTTTTTTGAAGAACTTCCTTCGTAAATTAACCTCCCAGGGTCTTCTTCTAGTTGGATTCTAGTGATATTGATTTTTTTGTCTCCCACCATTACCGAGCCAGTTCCACCGACGCTCGTATTCCCATAGATGTTGAGTTGTGTAATTTGGAAGTTTTTTGGCAAATCAGGATAGAAATAATTTTTTCTAAAGAATGCAATTTTTTCAGGAGTTGAGCAATTTAGAGCCATTGCAATAATTGTTGCTTTTTTTACCGCTTCTTGATTTAATCTAGGCATACTCCCAGGCAATCCAATACATATAGGACATATGTTTTCGTTGATTTCAAATCCACGATAGTTTGCTTTGCATGGGCAAAATAATTTGCTATTTAGATTTGTTAGCTGACAGTGAATTTCTAAACCAATCATGGTCAAAGTGGAACCTCCGGCAAACGTACAGTTTGCTCTAATGCATATGCTGCTTGAAGTAGTTGCTTATCCTGTAAGGTATTTGCCATCAATTGGATTCCGATTGGCAATCCATTTGAAATTGCAAATGGAACAGAAATTGCAGGCTTTCCTGTAAGATTTGCAGTTACAGTGTTAATGTCTACTAAAAATAGGGATATAGGATCATCTATTTTTTCACCCAACTTGAATGGCAATACCGGAACCGTAGGGGAAAGCAAAAGGTCAAATTTTTTAAACGCATCATTGATCTCGTTAGTAAGTTTACTTTTTACTTTTAATGCCTTTAAGAAATATTTTCCAGCTTGTCCTGAAGAGGGTACAAATCCTCCAATTATCATTCTTCTAGTTACCTCAGGACCAAAATTACGTCTGGCCTTTGAGATGTATGAATTAAACTCATAGCCTTCAAGTGGAAAATCATAACCGTATCGTATGTTGTCATATCTTGCAAGATTACTTCCAGCTTCAGTTGCAGTTATTGTGTAATATGCTGCAACTGAATATTTTACCATGTCAAGTGAGATCTCCTCACATATTGCACCCAAACTCTCAAGTTTGGAAATTGCATCTTTTGTTGCAGACAATATGGCAGGGTCTATTCCCTCACCAATCATTTCTTTGATGATGCCAATTTTTTTGCCTTCAATGCCAGAATCTATTCCTGATAGATAGTCTTCATTGTTGTTATCAATTGTAGTGTTGTCATTAGGATCAATTCCTGAAATCATATTTAGCATAAAGGCAGTATCTTTTACTGTTCTAGTCAAAGGGCCAATCTGCTCAATACTGTTAGCATATGAAATTAAACCAAATCTGCTAATCAACCCATAAGTCGGTTTGAATCCTACGGCAGAACAAAAACTTGCAGGATTTCTTACTGACCCACCAGTGTCAGAGCCAAGAGATGCAACACACTCAAATGCGCTAACAGATACCGCACTGCCACCAGAAGAGCCACCTGGAACGCAATCATTATTCCACGGATTTTTGCTGGGACCAAATGCACTAAACTCTGTAGTTAGACCCATTGCAAATTCATCCATGTTTACTTTGCCAATGAATATGGCATCTTGCTGTTTTAGTTTTCTAATCACAGTAGCATCATATGGCGCAATAAAATTTTCAAGCATTTTTGATGCACATGTAGTTTTAGAGTCTTTGATACACAGATTGTCTTTAATTGAAATCGGCATTCCGAAACAGTCTCCAACTTTTTTGCCCGACTTTATTTTTTTGTCAATATCTCTTGCCTGATCAACTGCTTTTTCATTTACAGACAAAAATGCATGAAGTTTATCATCCACATTATGAATCTGCTCTAAGGTTTTTGCAACAAAATCTTCTGCAGACATATTTCCAATTTTTACTTCTTGAATGTAATCAAGAGCAGATATTTTTAGATTCATGAAAACATCTTTGGTGCACGAACGTATGTTCCCTTGTAATGGTTTAGTTTTTCAATCAATTTATCATCAAATGGAATGTATTCATCTTTTCTTAAATTTGAAAGAGAAATTTCAGGCATTGAAATTTCTTCGGATTCTACTCCTGCAGAATCTAAAATATCAAAATAATCAATCATAGCATGTACTTTTTCAATAAACTCTTTATGATCATCAAGATCTATTCTCATTAATTTTGAAACGTGTTCTATTTCTTCTTCAGTTACCATGATGTTTCAGATATTAATGCATTATATTTAATCTAACAAAATACCAAGAAAAGGAATAGTTTAGGCATATGATGAGTCGGAGTCAGGGCAACTCCCTCCAGAACACATCTTTCCAAACATCAGGTATAGGTGATTCATTATCTCCTTTATTAGATGAGGTCATCTTCAAGAGCATTGCCAGTTGTTGTTGTACCAAAATAAATACGCAGTTCTTCACCAGGATCTATACTTTGATCAAGATCGATATATGCTGTAATAGTAGGAGAGTTGATGTTGCACAATCTACAATAAAGAATGTGTTTGGGGAATCATTGTTTATAATATTAATTCTCCACACATCAGGACATAATTGGAAAAAATGACTGGTAAAGTATTGAACAAAATCAAAAAATCCTCCTATAAATAAAATTTAGAATTAGCTCAAAAATTTATGGTGTCAATCTATCAACATCTCTAGGATAGAATGTAGTATCACGAATATTTTCAGTTCCAGTCAAAACCATTATCAATCGCTCAAGACCAATTCCACAACCAGCGTGTGGTGGAACACCATAATCAAAAGCTCCAAGATGATACTCAAATGCATCAGTTTTCATTCCTTTGTTTTTCATTCTATCAGCCAACTCATCACGTTTTTCAATTCTTGTACTTCCAGAAGACAATTCCAAATCACCATACATTAAATCAAAAGATTCAGAAACTTTGGGATTAGATTTGCTATCTTTTACATAGAAAGGTTTTGGGGCAAGAGGCCAATCAGTAATAAAGTAAAATCCATCTAGACCTATTTTTTTTAGATTTGAAGGATACAAGTCATCACCCCATTCTGTTTTTGCACCTGCCTTTTGCATTTTATCTACAAGGTCATCATAAGAATATCTTGGAATAGATTCGGGAACTTTGATTTCTGGAAATCCAGAATCAGGATTTTCTTTAGAATAATCATTTACAGTTTGAATTGAAACTTTGATGATCTCTTCAATTCTATTCATTACATCATTATAATCTACAAATGCTTCTTCCAGATCAATCGATATTGCTTCTGCCAAGTGACGATTAGTTCTGGATGGTTCGGCTCTAAAAATAGGAGCAATTTCAAATACTTTTTCAAAACTCATTGTTAATTGTTCTTTGTATAATTGGGGACTTTGTGCCAAGAATGCCTCTTTGTTATAGTAAAATATTGGAAATAGTGCAGCACCACCTTCAGTAGCAGTAGCAATCATTTTTGGAGTATTGATTTCAACAAAATTTTGATTGTTAAAATAATCTCTAATTGATTTTAGAACTAAACTTCGTGTTTTGAAAATATGTTGTAAAACATCACGTCTAAGATCAATGGGTCTCACCTCAAGTCTAGTATCAATATTTTTGACAGTTTTTACAGTAGGCTCAAATGGAGGAATTTTTTCAACTTCTGAGAAAACTCTCATATCAGTGGGTATTATCTCAAATCCACTTGGTGCTTTTTCAGATGCCTTGACGTTGCCAGTTATTGCAACCGAAGAATGTGCTTTCAATGAAGAAATTTTCTCGCGTATTTCATCAGGACAATCTCCTTTTTTTGCCACAATAGAAAGATCACCGTTTTTGTCACGAATTGTAGCAAAGCTGATGTTCCCATGACCCCGGACAGTCAATATCCAACCCATCACAGTAACTTTAGTGCCATCCATTGCAGAGGTAATTTCATTGGAATAATGAGATCTTCGTAAAGTTCCAAGCTCAGTTTCTATCATAATTTACATTATTCTTGATTTCATGGTGTAATTAATTTTTATACAAAATAATGGACAATTGTATTAATTTTCATAATGCTTATAGCCAGTAAAAAATTCACATCAAAACAAGATGAATTTCCTCATAGCACTGGTTATTGCAATATTCATCATTGTAGGAGTATACGTAGGATATCATGTATCTCAACAAGAAGCCCTTGAAGGCGGAGAAGCTCACAATATTACAGTAGAACTAGAAACTCTAAACGATAATTCAGAATCGGTGCAAATCTTACAAAATCCAGAAATTCGAAAAACAATCCTTTAGAAAGAGCAAAGTCGGATTTATATTAAATTATATCAATTATTGAAAATCATGGTACTTTCAAACAAAGAAAGGATGGTTGCAATTATTTCAAACGGAATAGCCGTTTTTTCATTATTACAGGAACGCGATGAATTGCCAAAAAATACGACAATGTATGATTTTGTGTTAAAAGTCATTCCAGAAAATATTAAATCAGAATTAAGTGTGGAACTGATAGACGAAGTATTCCAGTATGTAACCTCCGCACATAGTTCATAAAGTACAAAGTATTTACAAAAACAGTGACATCCATAGCAACATTAGGCTCTCATTGTTCTCTACAGGTTTTAAAAGGAGCAAAGGATGAAGGCCTCAAAACAATTCTTGTGTGTGAAAAAAAACGTGAAAAATTATACAAAAGATTTCCATTTATCGATGAATTAGTCATAGTAGATTCATTCAAAGAAATACTAGATGAAAAATGCCAGAAAATTCTTGAAGAAAACAATTCTGTTCTAATCCCCCATGGAACATTAATCGCACAAATGAGTTCTGAAGAAATAGAATCAATCAAGACCCCCATATTTGGAAACAAATGGATTCTAAGATGGGAATCAGACAGAGAAATGAAAGAAAAACTCATGAGAGAGGCAAAACTTCCTATGCCAAGACCCGTTACAGAGCCTAAAGATATTGAAAAACTGGTGATTGTAAAAAGGCAGGGAGCTGCAGGAGGAAAAGGGTACTTTATGGCAGCAAATGAAAAAGACTACAATACAAAAAGAAATCAATTGATTTCAGAAGGAATAATTTCTAAAGAAGAAACACTATACATTCAAGAGTATGCAGCAGGTGTTTTAGCTTATTTGACATTTTTCTATTCTCCATTAAAAGAAGAGTTGGAATTCTTTGGAGTTGATCAAAGACACGAATCAGATATTGAAGGGTTGGGAAGAATACCTGCAGAACAACAACTAAAATCAAACAAAGTTCCATCCTTTAACGTCATAGGAAACAGTCCTTTGGTTTTGCGAGAATCGTTATTAGATGAAGTCTATACTATGGGAGAAAATTTTGTAGAAGCTGCTAAAAGAGTGGTTGCACCAGGAATGAACGGACCATTTTGTATAGAAGGAGTTTATGACGAAAATGCCAAGTTCACATCGTTTGAATTTTCAGCAAGAATTGTTGCAGGATCAAATATCTACATGGATGGCTCTCCATATTACTCATTATTATTTAATGAAACAATGAGTATGGGAAAAAGAATCGCCAGAGAAGTAAAAACGGCTACAGAATCAAATCAATTAGATAAAATTACAACATAAAACATTGTTCAGATTTATTTTGTAATCACTTTCATTCCGTGTTGTGATTTTATGATGTATTTGTCTCTGATTTTTACACTAGCCCAATCTATGAACAGAACAGTTACTAGCACCACCAACATGAAGATTGCCGCTTTTCCATATTCAAAGAATTTGATATAATTGATGATGTAGAATCCAATTCCGCCAGCACCAACTAATCCAAGTATGCTAGTTTGACGAACATTGTAATCAAACATGTATAGCATTTGGCTTAACAAATGAGATGCAGATTCGGGGATGACTACATATCGTATAAGTTGCCACTTTGAGACACCGATGGAGTTTACAGCATCCATTGGATCAGAATCAATGGTCTCAATTGCCTCATACTGTAACTTTGCGACAAATCCAACTGTATACATGACAATTGCCAAAACACCTGCAAAAGTTCCAAGACCAACCATAATTACAAACAAAATTGCCCAAAGAATAGAAGGGAATGTTCGTATTGCTGCCAATAAAGCACGAACTGGAGCATAAACATACTTGCTGTTTAGATTTCGTGCTGCCAGCATACTAAGAGGTAAGGCTATTGCAGTACCCACCACAGTTCCAATGAACGCCATTTGAATAGTTTCAAACATTGCCCAAAGTGCTGTCGGAATATACTTTGGCTCTACAAGAAGCATCTCTTCTGCAACAATTGCAAGATTGGGTAACCCTTTAGCAAATTCTAAAGGATTAGCGTCCACATTATATGATGCAACTACAACTAGTGCAATGATAATTCCAATTATAATATTATTTTTTGGTGTCATCTGAATACATCTCCATAATTTCCTCAGTGTTCAAATCCCCTGTTTGAAAGTCAACAATAGTGTCACCTTCAACACCAATTTCTAGAATTTTTCTGCCTTCTTTAATTACTGCAACTCTATTTGCATATTCTAATGCCAATTGCATATCATGATGAACCATGATAGCAGTAAGATTCATTCTTTTTTGAGCATCAGCAATCAAATTCATTATTTCACGTGCAGTGACATGATCTAATTCTGAGACAATCTCATCAGCTAACAAAATAGTAGGTTTTTGCATGAGAGCTCTGGCAATAGCAACGCGACGTTTTTCCCCACCACTTAACATGTATGCTTTTCTGTCTTCTTTTCCAGACAATCCAACAAGAGACATTATTCGTTTTGCTTCTTGGATTTCAGATTCGGGAAATTTTTTAAATAAAGATTGTAGTTTGGTCAATCGAGGTAATGCACCAATCAAAATATTTTCAAGCACAGTGATGTTTTTTACCAATCCCAAACTTTGAGGGATGTAACCCATAGTATGCATCATTTTTTTGAATTTTTTATTATTCATGTTAGGTGTAACATAATCAATTTTAATCGTACCCTTACTTGGAATCATCATACCATTCATCAATTTTAGAAGAGTGGATTTTCCAGAACCTGATTGTCCAACAATGGCATAGTTTGTACCCCTAGATATTGAGAGATTAATTCCTTCCAATGCAAAATTTTTAGAGTCATATGATGTCCACACATTATTCATTTGGATAATTTTATTAGTTGAAATTAATGAAAAAGAAGGGTTTTGGGTCATCTGAATTTGTTTCATTTCGAGAATCCCGGGTTTTATTTGCTCTTGTCGTAATTTGATTTATCAAGAATCAACTGATCAAGTCCTGTCAAAGCATCAATAAAGTCACCAAACTCACCAATATGCATAGTTGTTGTGGTTGGGACTAGAGCTTCTGCACCGTACAAATCCTTCAAAATATGATTATTTTCATCATAATTGAGTTCGATCATTGCATCAACAAGTGCATTTTTGGTAGAATCTGACATGTCAGAGCTTACCATAAACACATGTGATGGAACAGGCCCAATGGTTGTCACGGGTCTCAACTTTGCTTGATCTTTTAATTCAAGATATTTTTGCGGAGCAATATCTGAACCAAATGCAACATCAACGTTTCCATTTAAGAGTAATTCCAATGCAGCTTTGTAACCGCCTGCAAATGTGTAACTTTCAAAGTTCTTTGCCAATGCAGACTCTAAAGCTACTATGTCATCTCCTTCGATGGAAACATAACCTTCGGTAACTAAAGTTCCCATAGGCCTAACAAAACCAGATGAACCAGTAATGCTAGTAAATGCTACTTTTTTGCCAACTGTATCTTCCAATGAATTGATTGAATCATTTTCAGCAAGAGCCCAAACAGTGGCCTGATAGTTTACTTTTCCTGCAACGAGTTCTGCCATCACTGCCTCAGCGCCAGTTCTTTGATGAGTTATCCATGCAGGGCCAGTATCCATAAAGGCTGCATCAATATGACCGAATCTCATTCCTTCAATGATTGTCTCATAATTTGTTGGAACTACGATTTTAACATCTATGCCAAGCTCAGATTCTAGGAATTTTTCCAGTTCTTGAGCCTTTGGAGTCAATTCATCAGCTTTTTCAACAGGAATGAATCCAATGGTCATGGTGTCAATATCCACAGTGTTAGATTCAGATGAAACATTGATGATGCCATTTTCCAACAGAAACGTAATTCCGTTTAGAAAAGTTTCATCATCCAAAGTACCATCTGCCCACCAGCCAGCATTTGTTTTAATCCATTCAGGAACCAAATTTTCTGCTTGTGCAGATTGAGTTAATGGTACAGACAATACACCAAATGCTGCAAAAGCAGCAATCAATGTCAATGTAATTTGTCGTTTCATGATTAACAAAAAATTAGGACAAGCTAAATTATTTAAAGCAAAGCATCATTCCAAACAATCATTCCAAATCTATAGAATGAGAATAAGCCGAGTCTTAAGATAGACAATCAAGAAGATTTTGGATTCGTAGTATTAGAATACAAATTCAAACTAGGCTCCAAATCATCCAAAGTGATTTCAACTTTTCCAATTCTGCTCCGGTACAACTTTATTTTTTTACCCTCTGGGGATATGATGAATTTGTCAACTTCTGCCAAGGCAAGTTCTTCTAATGTAGATAATGTTTTGTATACAGTAGAAAGTGAAATTTTTAATTCATCAGCAATTTGAGTGGCATCTTTTGATTGGTTTTTTACCGAAAATAGCACAGACCTTGTACAGACATTGCTTAAGGACTCGATAATTTTCTGCGTAATATCAAACTCTGATAATTGGATTATGGTAGGTTTTTGCAATCTTGTCACTCAGTTTGGAATTAAAGTAAGAACAGGTTCTGGCTTTCGTATAGAGATATCGGCTTTACTTATTCTGCTTCGATATACCTTGTATTTTCTGCCTTTATCAGACAGCATCCATTTTTCAACTTCAATTAATGTTAATTCCTCAAGATCAGTCAATTTTTTGTATACAGAGCTAAGAGGAATTTTCAGTTTGTCTGATAATTCGGCAGCAGTATTTCCCTTCTTTATTATTGAAAACAAGATTGCACGTGATTCAGAATCAGCTAGAGCTTCTATTACTTTTTGAGTAATATCATATTTTTTTAATTGGGGCAAAGTTAATTTTCGAGACATGTAAACATTTGAAATATTATTGATCTATTTAAACGAGTTGCAGTCATTCTCATTCTAGAGAGTTGGAACAATCAAGTGTAAGGAGTTGTTTCTTTATGAGATTCGAATCTATTCCAAAACAATCCCAAAATTATTCCAACGGATATCCAGAATGAAGAGACACCGAGTACAGACATCAATCTAAATTCATTTACAAAACTCATAGGAGCATTAATTTCATCAGGGTTTTCTGGCATTGCAAAGAAAACTGCAGATATGAAAATACCATAACCGACTAGAGAAATAATTTTTTTATTCTTTTCAAATCTCTTAGATAACTTGTAAAAAGCAACGGCACCTATGCCAGATATTGCAATAAAAGACAAATACAAAATTGCCCTCAGTACAACAGTTTCAGCATCGCCTACAGTTGGAGGATTTGCAGGATATTTGAGAAAAGGTATCAAGTATAAAGTTGCCCACATAATTCCTGCAAGTAATAGAGATTTTTTCACATAATGATTTCCAGGAAGGGAATTCTTAGATAATGCAAATACAATTCCAAAAAGAGACCCTACAGAAACCCCTAAAATTACCCCTGCAAGAATCTGGCCACTTTTTTGCCATACTCTATATCCTTCATATTCTACCCAAAATTCAGGAGTGTCTTCTTCTTCGCCAGATGCAAAGAGATTTTGATTTTCAATTCCAATAGCTTGATCAAGATAGGGTTCCACAATTGCAAAATTTACAGCTCCATGAACAAGTCCAGCAAGAGCACCTGAAATTAAAACAATTGTTAAAAATAGAACCGTTTTCAAAATTAATCACATCTAATGGCAAGGAAAGCCTGCTGCGTGTCTCATATCATGAGTCAATTCATGAATGTAAAGGTCAGTAAATGCTTGTTCACCATATACTAGACTAAAGATGTGTCCTTGGTCAAACCCAACAACAAATAATCCTGCTGCAAATACTATTGCTAATGCAAGAATTCCAAAAGCAGGAATTGTTGATTTAGATTTTGTTGTTAACACTGAACTATTCAATGAATTTCAAATTGTTCATAATTATATAACTTGTTGGATAAATTATCCAATTTATATAATAAATAATGTATTCTGAAACATGAAACAAACAATCAAAATCTTACAAAAAGTTGTAAAAAGAAAAGGATCTAGTAAGACATTATCATTTAGTATTCCTCATATTTTAAAATCAATTTTCCATTTGTCAAATCAAAAATATGTTAGTCGTTCAAATTTTTGTAAAGAAATTCAATTAGGAGAAGGTGCAGTAAAAACACTAATTGGACATATGAAAGAAGAAGGATTAGTAGAGACAATAAAATCAGGTACTTTCCTTACTAAAAAAGGACAAAAAGTTGCAGAGAAATTTTATGATGCAATTCCGGCACAAGGATTTCTAAAGAAATGCGATATTACTAAAGGGAAATTCAATTACGTTATTAGAATCAAAAAGGAATTTGCTTCAAATTTAGGAAACGGAATGCAACAAAGAGATTATGCAATTCTTTACGGTGCATCAGATTCATTAACTCTGAATCATGATAAAAATGAATTTTTCTTCATAGGAGATAAAATGAAATGTTTTGATAATGAAACTGAAGCAAAGAGGGATTTGATAGACAAAGTAAATCCAAATAACGGAGATGTCATAATCATCACATCGTCTGATGATAAATTTGTGGCAGAAATTTCAGCAATCAATACTGCAATATGGACAATAAATAATTAAAATAAGAAATGTTAAGCTAATGGCAAGGAAAGCCTGCTGCGTGTCTCATATCATGAGTCAATTCATGAATGTAAAGGTCAGTAAATGCTTGTTCACCATATACTAGACTAAAGATGTGTCCTTGGTCAAACCCAACAACAAATAATGCTGCTGCAAATACTATTGCTAATGCAAGAATTGCTAGTTTTGAAACACCTGTTTTTGAGACAGTTATTTGCCTTAATTCAGACATAAGAAACATGATTCTCTGTTTATATTAAAACTCTTGGGTGCTGAAAAAAATATCAAATAGTCATGAAAATCTGTTATTATGTGATCTTACAGATTGCTGTTTTCGATATCTTTTCTCCTAGAAAATTCATAAAATGGATCATTTAGGAATAAGGAAAGAGAGTAGTGGATACAAAAATAAAATTTCAGACATCATACAAGGCAAATTAATTGATCTGTATGGTGCAAACGGATACAAATCAATAATGCAAACAATGACAAAAATTTCTGAAAAAACAGAAGATGAAACAATTAGAAATTTTAGAATTATACAAAGCGTTTTTTGAAGGAAAAGAAAGAGAAGAAAAGAGGACAGAAATTAGGATGGTTTTACAAAATCCTATTTAAAAAATTAAGACATAAAAATTAGCGAAGATATTTACTTGAAATAAAGATTGTAACTGCATGGAAAAATTGTACTTGTTGACAATTCCTGTATTGATTGGAGTGTTCACAGGAATGTTCATGGCATATTATCCAGAATCTGAATCATATTCAAATCAAATTACAATAACAAAATTAATTGAAGGTGGGTCTCCAATAATGGGAAATTCAAACGCACCCATCACGATATTGGAGTGGGGAGATTATCAATGTACATTTTGTTACAAATTTCATCAAAATACTTTAGACATAATAGATGAAGATTTTATCAAATCTGGAAAAGTCAAATTAGTGTTCAAAGATTTTCCTCTAAACGGTCCTGATTCATTTTTGGCTGCAGAGGCCACATATTGTGCACAAGATCAAAAAAAATATTGGCAGTATCACAATGAACTATACACAAATTGGGCAGGAGAAAGGACAGGCTGGATTACTAGAGAATCACTCGATACATTTGCAATTACAGTAAATTTGAATTTGAATGAATTTAACAAATGTCTTGATGAACGAAAATATCAAGAAAAAGTAATTTTACTTCATGATTTTGGAAAAGAGATAGGAATTGATGCTACACCATCATTTCTAGTCTTCAATGGTGAAAAAGTTATCAAAATTAGAGGAAATCAACCATTAGAAGTATTTCTTAGAACATTTGATGAATTATGATTTTAAAAAATATCAAAAAGATATATTCGCAAATTAAAGAGTAATTTCAATGCCCAAAATTAACATCGAAAAACAAGATTCAGTGAAAATCTATAAAATTCGAAAAACACTAGAAGAGTTATCTCAAAAATCAGGCAGAGGTACTGAATTAATCACAGTATACATTCCAAAAGGAAAACAATTACATGAAATTATCAGCTCTCTTCAACAAGAGCAAGGAACTGCAGACAACATAAAATCAGACTTGACAAGATCACATGTGGTTGATTCATTAGGCAAAGTCATTCAAAGATTGAAGTTATACAAAAAAACTCCGGATAGAGGACTGGTGATGTTTTGTGGTGCATTACCCCCAGAAGAAGGAGGGCCTCTAGGAAGTGAAGTAGTCAAAGTTTGGGAAATTGATCCACCAAAAGATTTGAATCAGTATCTGTATCGATGTGATGATCATTTTCATGTAGACATTCTAAAAGACATGTTAAAGGACGATAATCTCATAGGATTTCTAGCAATAGATGCAAAAGATGCAGGGTGGGGATTACTACATGGAGATAAAATAGAAGTGTTATCTCAAACGGGATCAGGGGTTGCAGGAAAACATAGACAGGGAGGACAGTCTGCAAAGAGATTTCAGAAATTAAGAGAGATGGAGTTGAGTTATTTCTATAATAGAGTTGCACAGACTACACGTGAATATTTCATTGACATTTATCCAGTCAAAGGATTAATTATTTCAGGTCCGGGACCTACAAAAGAAGATTTCATTAACGGAAATTATCTAGAATACAGATTACAAAACAACATTATCAGTACAATCGATTCATCATATTCAGGGGCAGAAGGAATAAGGGAAGCTTTTGCAAAATCAGCAGACATTCTAGGGGATTTCAGAATGGTAGAAGAGAAAAAATTAGTAGAGGATTTATTCAGAGAAATTAATTCCAACACAGGCAAAGGATCATACGGATTGCAAGAAGTAATAGAATTTTTGAAAAACAATGTTGTTCAGACTTTGCTAATTACAGACAACACAAATCTCCACAGAGTTGAAGGAAAATGTAAAAGATGCAAACACCTTCAAGAAGAAATCCTTGAAAGACCTCTAGTAATTCCAAAAAAAACAGAATTTGTCAACAACCCATGTCCAGGTTGCAAATCAATGGAAGTAGAAGTTAATGAACAAGATATTGTAGACTATCTTGAAATATTGGCATCTAAAACAGGTACTCAACTTGAAGTTATTTCAGGCAGTGCAGAGCATGGAAACATGCTTGCAAGTTTAGGAAAAGTAGGAGCAATTCTAAGATACAATCCAGGACATGCTAAATAAGACTACGAATTTTTTCTGCTAGTTCTGAGAGTTCATGATCACTAGATATTTGTCGTTTAGTCCAAACGGTTCCTTTGCTATTGTATCTAGGAATAATGTGTATGTGGACATGGGGGATGATTTGTTTTGCAGCTCTGCCATTATTTTGTGCCAAACTAAATGCATCTGCTCCAGCAGCATCCAAAATGGCTTTGGCAATTCTTGGCACAAGTGAGAACATATTTCCAACAGCATCAGAAGTCATGTCGGTAATTCTTTCATGGTGTTTTCTTGGAATAACCAAACTATGCCCTACATCAATCGGATATTTGTCTAAAAATGCAACATGGTGTTCGTCTTCATACAAAAAATGCCCATCTCTCTTGCCATCTAAAATATCACAAAAAATACAGCCCATAGAATAAAACCAGTTCTAATTTTATTTATTGTTTCTAATTGACTCTGATCATATTTTATCTAGCCATGATTTCATTAATTATAGAAAGTAAATCCTAAAGATTTAATTTTCTTCTTTTCCACAATGCATGCATCTTTTTGAGGATAATATCTCAAACCACACAAAATCATGAATAAAGCCCTCTTTGCAATTCACATTGTCATTAGATTTGATAACATTACAAAGAGTCTGGTCAAAAACAGTCTCGATCAACATTAACTATTCAGAACAATTTATCAAAAACAGAAATGGTCTTTTTAAAAATCAGATTAAGATATGGTTGATGACGAATGGTTAATTAGGGTACATTTTGATGTGAAATTATCTAATGGGCCGAAAAGAGAGACGAGAGCGTGAAGTAAAACGTGAAAACTATGCTACAAAGCACTCAGCTGAGAAAAAGAAGCAGACATTAATTGCCATCGGTGTTTTATCCGTAATTGCAGTAATTGTAGGGTATGCAGGCTATATGTTTTTGAACATGACTGAGACAGCACCAGGAGGACCAGAAAATGCAGGAGCCTTGGGAAGTGAGCATTCACATGCAGCAATATTGGTGAAAATTTTTGGCGATACATTTGATTTTGACGGTCCAGCTTTTCAAATAAAATCATCTTGGATTCATTTTGAAGGAAGAGATGGAACTACAATTCACAAGCATGCAACGGGAGTCACTCTAGGATATCTCTTTGAAACACTTGCAATAGGTCTTGATGATCAATGTTATGTATTTCCAGACGGAAAGCAATTCTGTACAAATGAAGATTATACACTAAAGTTCTTCATTAATAGAGAACAAGTATCAGACATTAGAGATTATGAAATTCAAGAAGATGATAGAGTGTTGATTGTGTTTGGTGCTGAAACACCTGAAGAAATTGAGGCCTACTTGTTACAACTAGACAATCAAGAATTGATCAAATAAGATCAAGATTCATCTTTTGTGGTAAATGATGATGCACTTTTGTCAAACATCATATAATATCCACACATGCTGCATCGTAAAACTGTCAGTTCAGTTGTAAGGAATTCCTTGTCTTCAAAGCGTCCACTAAGTTTAACATTATCACCGGCAATTTCGGCTTTATTGCTCTTGCATATTGGACATTCAAGGGCTTTTTGTTCCATGAAATAATCCAAAACAGTTACAATTTAAACTCAATGAAAGTTTTCAATTAGAAAATTTCAATAAAGTCTAAATTATACCAATCAAAAATCAACATGTCATGGAAATATCTAGCAAAAATGTCGTAGATGGAACAGCACGTTCTCCACACAGAGCAATGTACAAAGCCATGGGTCTAGATGATAATGATCTTAGTAAACCATTCATCGGAGTTTGTCATACAGGTAATGAGGCAACTCCATGTAACATTTTATTGCCAAAATTGGCAGAAGAGGCAAAAAGAGGAGTTGCAGAAAATGGGGCAACTCCAAGAATGTTTTCAACAATAGCAGTAAGTGATGGAATTGCTATGGGACATGAAGGAATGAAATCATCTTTAATCTCCCGCGAAGTAATTGCAGATTCTATCGAACTAATGGTGAGAGCCCACCAATATGATGGAATTGTAGGAATTGCAGGTTGTGATAAAAGTTTGCCAGGCACAATGATGGCAATGGCCAGATTGAATTTACCTTCGGTCTTCGTATATGGGGGAACGATTATGCCAGGAATTCTTGACGGTAAGGAGCTCACAGTAGTTGATGTGTATGAGGCAGTAGGAGCATATGATGCAGGACAAATTTCCCTAGAGATGTTAAAAAATATTGAAAACACCGCGTGTCCTAGCTCAGGATCATGTGGAGGAATGTTTACTGCAAATACAATGGCATCAATTTCCGAAGCTATTGGTTTGGCATTACCAGGAAGTGCCAGTCCCCCAGCAGAAGATCAACGCAGAAACAAAATGGTATATGATACAGGTGCAGCATGTGCAAAACTACTAGAATTAAACATCAAGCCAAGAGACATTATGACGTATGAAGCATTTGAAAATTCAATTGTAATGTTAAATGCAGTAGGAGGATCAACAAATGGAATTTTGCATCTGTTATCAATGGCAAATGAAGCTGGAGTAAAATTGACTTATGATGATTTTGAGAGAATTAGAAAAAAGACACCACATATTGCAGATATGAAACCTGGTGGCAGTTATGTCATGAATAGTCTTGACAAAATTGGGGGAATTCCATTTGTTCTGAAAAAATTAGCTGCCAAAGGATTACTAAACGGAAATTGTATTACAGTTACAGGTAAAACCATTCAACAGAATCTTGATGCCATGACAATTCCAGAACCAGAACAATCAATCATTAGACCAATTGAGAATCCACTGCATTCAGTAGGAACAGCTGTAGTTCTCAAAGGAACTCTTGCACCAGAAGGAGCAGTCATTAAAACAGCAGGTGTAGAGATGACAAAATTTACAGGCAAAGCCAAAGTGTACGACAGGGAAGAATATGCATTTGATGCAGTAGCCAAAGGAGATGTGGAAGAAGGAGAGGTAGTGGTCATCAGATATGAAGGTCCCAAAGGAGGACCAGGAATGAGAGAAATGCTTGCAACAACAGCGGCACTTGTAGGACAAGGGCTAGGCAAAAAAGTAGCAATGGTAACGGATGGAAGATTTTCAGGAGGAACCAGAGGATTCATGGTAGGCCACGTAGCACCTGAAGCATATGTTGGAGGTCCAATTGCACTAGTAAAAGATGGCGATGAGATTACAATAGACACAGAAACTACTATAATTGATCTTCATGTTTCAGAAGAAGAATTGGCAAAAAGGAGACTCGAATGGAAAAAACCAAAGCCCAATTACACGTCAGGGGCACTTGCAAAATATGCAACACTTGTAGGCTCGGCAGCACATGGGGCAATCACATCTGCAAACCCATAGATGAACAATTTATCCACAAGCTTTATAGATCACGATCTACAATAAACATCAGAGATAACAGAAAGAAAAAATAACTTTTGCTTATGAAATTACTGTTGTCTACTACAGGTCTTCTCTAACGTTTCTATTGATCATACTTTAATTCCAGTGATCAGTTTTTGAGGATTAGTCAGGACAAAAAGCATCATCAAAACACTATTGCAAAAATGAAAAAATATTCTAACAAAAATCGCCAATTCTAATTAAATTTATTTTTTTTTAAACTCTTGACGTCTTTTTTCTGTCTATTGCCACCACCAATGTTATGTCCATGAGGTAATTTCTTAGTCATATCAATTATTTCTCTATAGTTCATGTATACCATTGTAGTTTCAATTCCAACAGGTTTCAATCATCTAGGATTTGAATCTAAATTATTTCTATTTCTTGTCACATAATCACCCTAGAAAAGAAGGGAAAGGTGATATCTATTTGTCAGATTTTGGAGGAGCTTCTTCTTTTTTTGGCTCTTCTTTTTTCTTGTCGTCAGCGACAACTGTTGTTGGGTTATTTTCTTGATTTGTCATGTCTATATAGATAGACACACTCAATATATACCAATGTATCAATCTTTATAGAAAAATAAAAAATCTATAGATTTTCAGGCATGAAATTTGTCAAATACATCAGTATATACCATAGAGAATCAAATAACAACATGTTTAAAAAAATAATTGAAAAAATGAGATTTGGTTCCTGTAAAACAAATACCGCAGACAATGTAGATGTAGTCAAAGAATCCGAAAAGAAACAAGAAGGTAATACAAAGTGAAATACAATTGTGCCAAATGCAGTTTTCAATGGGAAGGAACATCATATACTTTTGATAAGGTTCGAGAACATGAAAAAACTCATCTGCCAAAAAATGAAAACACGTCTAGTCGTTGCAATATATGAGTTGGCAAGAACTAGTATAGTTTCAATAAGAAACAAAATACAAGAATTTAAAATGAAATTGGATTTATTTAATACATTAATTTAATTTGGATGCTAAGAAAAGAGATAAGATGTCTAGAGATAAGGAATTTAAGATACAACTATCAGTAGAAGACATCAACAAATTAGATGATGTAATTAGAGGGATGAGCGATAGTTCAAAATCTATTGAAAAATTAAATGAACTGAAAATTAATACCAAAAACAATCAAAGCACAATCAAGGGACTAAGGTTACTTAATGTATGTACAAATTGTAAAAATAAATTTATTCCAAAAAATAGCATGATTAATGAAAAATTATGTAAATCATGCTTAGAAAAATAATCTAATTTTTCATATTTTTTAACAAAACAAAATTTAGTGCGAACAGATTAATGGAATTGTAGAAATTATGTTCATTTTATTTATGAAATTAATCCATACCAATTACAACATCTACAGCAGGAGTTAAGATGCAAGAGAAGTATGTTCTATCTCTTTCGACATATCAACAGGAATGAATTTGTGACACCGTGTACACTCGTACATATTTTTAAGGCCTGCCATCTTGACTTTGGCTTCATGAGAACATATCTCTTGAGACGTAGTTTGGTATGTCAAAAGAATCTAAACATCCTGCAGGTTTGAAAGTATTCTTTCAAGATCTTGTTTTTTATATCTGAGACTCTTGACGGTTACATCACCTTTAACAAGTGTTGTCGAAAATTTTTCTAACATAAGTTTGTCTTCATTAGAAAGACCTGATTGTGTGATTATTCCATCAAGATCATGATATTTTTGAGAGATTGTTTTTGTGTTTACTTTTTCATCTATGTTTTTTACCAATGAAATCTGATCTGTAAGTTCATCCCTAATTTCATATAGTATTTTTATGACTGAACTTTCACCAATTGATGGATTCTCTTGCTTTCTTTTTATTCTTGCAAACAGATTTTTCAGCATGAATCATAGAACATCTCTTGCTTATTAAGCCAAGAAGTGGTTGACTAGAGTCCGTATCAAATCAACTAGTCTGTATCGGATAAGCAAGATGCAGTATAGATAATCATGTTAAAAAGACTAGTTACAAAATTGAAAGGAAATCAAAACAAGACATCAAAAGACGTAAACACAATCAAAGAACATGAAAAAGAGATGGACCATAATAAAGTATAACTGTAGAGTTTGTAAATACAAATGGGAAGGAAATACTGATACTTTTTACACGGTACTAGATCATGAAAAAACTCATTTGAAAATCAACAAAATTATTTCAACTGAGGTGAGAACATAATGATTACAATAAATGATTTAAAAATATGTGAAAATTGTGGCAACGTGTTTTCAAAAACTATACTGTCTAAAATTGTATACCGTTGTCCTGCATGCAATGTGTGGAAGAAAACTATTGAAGAATAAAATCAAATTCGTCACAGTAAAACTCAAAAAAGAACCACCACGGGGCCGACTCCCATCCGATTTACACTGATTTTTAAAAAGGCAAGATTTGATAAAAATCAAAATTTTGTGCCTAACAGGTTTACTTTTTTGTATATGGCCTATTACATGTGAGTGTATCAAGAATTTACCCAAGGATTATAGTTGAGTTAAAAATCAGTGAATAATAATTATGGATATTTACTCAAGCAAATTTGCCATTATTGTAATAATCGCATTGGTCAGCATCCTTGCATTGCAGGTTATGACAAATAGCAACAACACATCTCAGTTAATTGATTCAGAAACATGCGAGATATACGTGATAGACTCTCATATTAATGCAAAAAAATATCTGAATGAATTTGATCAAAAATGCCTAGATTTCAAAAATCTAAACCCATAGAAAATTAATTAATGAAAATAGTTTCAATAAGACATGGAAGGCCCATCAGAAATAAATTCTGTTTTTTGGAATGAAGAGAAGAAATCTTGGGATTACAAATTAATCAAAGTAGAAGAATACTTTGGATTTACAGAATGTCAACAATGCAGAAAACCAATGTCACATAATGTAAAAACTGGGGGGGAATTCAAAATGGTATATGTCAGATGTGCTTGTGCAGATAGAAAGTAATTGTTCAAACATTATCCATTCCTAAAACATCATAGTATGCCTTTGGGATCATTTGTTGTCCTTTAAAAAATACATTGTTTACTGCAGTATCCAAAACATATGTTTTTGCCCAGTCGTCTTCACTTCTAATCGAACGACCAAATCCTTGCAATATTTTTGTAAGAGTTTGAGAGGTATACCACAAAGGGAATTTATCCATTTTTGCCCTTGTTCTTTTTTCAGTGTAGTTTGGATATGGAACCTTGGCGATGATCTGGAATCGGGATAAATCATCTTTCAGATCAACTCCTTCCCATAATGAAGAAGAAAGCAAAACGCCTGTAGGATCAGTAGCATGTTCTGAGATTACCTCATCTTGTGTTTTCCCATCTTTGTTTTTACTGTGACAAATTCTGATTCTTTGAGTGTTTTTAGGAGACAGATATCTAATAATTTTTTGACAGCGAGGTATAGATGAAGTTAAAATTAATCCTCGCTCATCAGAATGCTTATCCATAATTCGGTCAATCGTTTTAATTACTTCAAGTTCATCCTCTTCAGTAGAACCATAACTCAATCTTCTAATGTTAAGAAGTTCAATGCTTCTATTTTCTATAGGGAATGGAGATTTTGGTGTATCAACAAATGCAACATCATCTTGTCTCAATCCCATGTTTTCACAAAAACTCGACTTGTCTATAGTGGCAGACATGAAAATCTGATATTCTGTTTCAAAAAATGAATTTGCAAATTTTGAGACATCTATAGGTTTTACAGAAATCGTTCTGAAATTACCATTCAAATCTTTGACAGGATTATTTACAATAAAATTATCCTTGTCAGACATAATGTCGATTTTTGCTTGGGCAGATCTGTCATGTCTACGCTCCAATCCCGTAATTAATTCATAATCAGGATTATTTTGAAAGGCAGCACTTTCTTTGATATCCTTTATTTTTTTGGCATAAGAAAAAGCCATATCGTCAGTTAGCTGTATCATTGAATCTAAATCAGTGAAATCATATTTTTCTGAATTGAGATTACATTCATCTACTTGACCACTAAAAATATCAAATCCAACAAACTGAATTATTTGGTCTTCAATTTTGTGAGCCTCATCAAATACAGTTATTTTTCTATCAAGGTATTCTTCAAAGAGTTTTTTGTTAAATTTCATGATAGTAAAAAATGCATGGTAATTCCAAAGAGAGTGTTTTGAAACTAGGGCATCGTACTTTTGCATATAATAATGACAAGAGGGGGAATCCTGAGTATTTTCTTCAACCTGATTTATGGTAGGCTTGAATTTACAAACTTCAAAGACTTCTTTTCCATTTTTGTTGACTCTTTCCTGGCATTCACCCTTATCACAAGTCAACCCCCATCTCATCGCTCTTCTTTCATTGTCAACTTTTTCTGAAGCCATTAATTTTAGACAGGGAAAATTTTGTTTTCCTTTTACTGGTTTTAAAAACGGAATGTCTTTGATGTATTGATCTTGAAGATGTTTTGATGCAGTGACCGTAAAAGAACTATCAAAATAATTAGAAACAGTTGCCCCTACAAGAGATTTGCCAACTCCTGTTGGAGCACACAGAATGATTTTTTTGAATCCAGACTTTAATTTTTCTTCAATTTGTGATAGAATTTCTTTTTGAATATCTCTAGGTGTGAATTGATCTGGAAATTTTTCTAATAAAGACAGGATTACATCTCTTCATGTTCAATATTAAAAGCATGAAGGTTCTTGTGATATCATTGTATTTGTAACTAATTCAATGTCTAGGTTTTCTTTAAAAAAGATCATCGATCAAAAATTCCAAATATAGTTATTATCAATATTAAAAAAATTGACATGGGATTCAAAAAAGGAATTCACAAATGCGTAGAATGTGAAAAGAAAAAGAAAACAAACCCAGAAGACACAGGAATGTGCAGCAAATGCGGGGCAGCAGAAACACGTTTAGAAAAAACAATTTACAAAGAATTACTAGATGATGGTAGTTTCCCATAATTTGACATTATGAATTAAAACATGAAAAAATAAGGACGTCAAATATCTAACAATTTCTGTTCCAATTGATCCATGTTTTCATCTCCACATTGATCCGCACTCTGAGTGGCACAGAATTCTCTTACTTCGACAAATGCATCAAGACATGATTGTAATTCTTCAGAATCAAGATTATCTTTACTACATGCAATCATCATTGCTTCATAGTTTATCGCAAATTGCTCTAACATCCATTTTTGTGTATCCATACTTTCCAATATGTCAAAATCAGATACACTAGTTCCAAAATAAATTATCCCTGCAAGTAGGGGGAGAATTAGAAGGAATTTTAATTTAGATTTCATAATCGTGGACATTATCTTGAAATTCACTAGACCATATTTATACATCAAAATTTAGAACACATATGATCTTAAATACAAATTTCGTTATACTAGATTAGTGTAAGTGAGAGAAAAGAGCGTCGAGACGTCATTCTCTCCTTTGACACGAATTTTCAAAATTGTTAAGAAATTATGTGATAATCACAAATCGGTACTCAGTGTTTTTAATGCAAAATGTCCACACTTTGGACATCGATGTTTTTTCAATAATTCTGAATGACTTTGCATGGACTTTTTAGAATATGTTATGTGTTCCCCGCAATCTTCACACATTCCAGGTATGTCTCCTTTGGGAATCATGTTTCTCTAAATTCTGAGTTGACTTAAGCTTGTCTATTCCCGTCTCATTAAATTTATTTTTGGACTAGGCATTATATTATCAATATAAGGATTGATGATACTTGATATCAAAAAGAGAAACTTGTTTAATATCTAGTATCAACAAGATAAGATATGGAATTATTAGATGACAAAATGCGAGTGTGGACAGATAGTGCGCAATACGTTAAACCAAGCCCAGGAGTATATGTTCTGTATAATAGAAAAAAAGATCCAATATACATCGGATATACAGACAATCTAGAAGAAACATTTGCAAATTATGTGAATACTGAATTTGATGGAAGTGAATGTATGCAAAAAACTTCACTGTACCAAAGAATATTTGATGAAAATCCAAAAGAGGTGCAATTAAGATTGATTGAAGAATTCAAGAAAGAGACTGGAGAGATTCCCAGCTGTAACTCAGAGATCAAAATTGAGACACATTAAAAATTACACTGCATTGCAATGTAGTCTTACTTGATTAATATAAAAAATCACCATGAATTTTCATGTCAAACGCAATAATATATGCCGGTATTGCAATCGGAGTAGCTGCATTGGCAGGAATAATGGTTTATGCACACGATAACCAAGAGAATTATCTTCGAGATGATGCAGTACTGGCACCAGCTGCAGAACAAGGGGTCTTTGAATCAGAATTGGGAATGGTCAAATTGAACAAAGAACAATGGCACGAGGATCCTTTCGGAGATCTTGCAGCAAAAGTTAAAGCAGAAAATGGTAGATAGTCTACTTTAGATTATCATCCATATTATTTTCAAAATTCTCAGATATTAAATTTAGAAGAGTAATCTAGGAATGAGTTTTAAATTCTTCAAGTAAAGCAATTTATCTTAGATATCCGTATTACAGCAATGCATCAATGTTATTACTGTGAACAATTATTTCAATCAAAAGAAGAACTATACGAACATGTAGAAGTGCATTCAGATATCGAACGAAACAAGGAAATAATGGATAGGAAAAAACAGGCTCAAAAAAAATAAACGTTTTAGAATAGACAAAAAAAATAGAGCAAAGGAAAGACTTTTTCCAATTCCTGAGTGGATATAAGAATTAATTTAGCATGAGATATGGATTGGGTTGAAAAAATATTACAAAAATCATGCGACAGAACACTTACCAGAGGAGAAGTATTGCATAGTCTTTTTCACATGATCGAGGTTAATGAAACTACACTAAACCACATACAAACAAACAATACAGATTTCGGTCCAGAACTTGAAGAATTAAAACAAACAGAAATCAGAGATTTGGAATTTCATTTAAAATATTATAGAAGTTTAGTGAATTACATTAATTCGATTCCTGAAAATAAAATAATTGAAAATAGAACTTAATCATCCCAAGATACAGTATATGACACTAATGTGAATTGATTTGATTTTCTTTTTTTCATTCCCCATTCATTTGGAGTGTGGCTAAAATTAAGATCAGGCAGTTCAGACCACTTGAATTTTGGAATCTTTGCAGTTTCCATAACTAAAATTATAAGATAAGCATATAAGAAATCAGACTACACTGCAATGCAAATTATTGTTTTAATTGTTTAAACGTCAAATCATACTCAAATTGGCGTTCAGTATCAACACCATAGTTTGTTTCCTTGTGATATTGTAAAGATTTTTCATCGTATAATTGTTGTAGTTTTTCTACCTCTGCATTAATCATTTTTCCAGAATCTTCTTTTGCAAACTGTTTTCTTTGTTCTTCATTTTTGCCTCTAGTCGGAAAATATTTTCCGTTGAATTGTTCTTGTAATTTGAACATGTTTTCATTTTTAATCAATTCAGCAAGATCAAAATTTCCTTGTTCGTGATGTAATAACGAATCAGAGGCTTCAGTTAATCGCACCCAAGAGAGTAATGGATTAAACTCTGCAAAAAGGCGAATATCCTCAATAAGAAAAACTATCTGATCATCAATTTTTTCAGAATTTACAGTCCAAGTAAATCGGTATTTTATGACACTGTGAGAATCCTCAAAAACTGCAGGATTGGATTCGGCTTGAAAGTCAGACCATTTTAAAGCAAAATCAGGAGACCATTGTAATGTGTTGTCAGCCATGCCAAAGTCTAGTTCATTAAGAATAAAATTATTCGTGTGTGGTTTGAGATTAGTTTGCAGTATTAGGCATACAGATACAGGCAACACTGACATTTAGAAAATCATAGGTTCAGACATATCAAGAATTGAAAATGGATCATTTTTTCAACCCTTTTTGATAAGAATTCAAGACATGTTTTATTTTAAGAATTTTTGAAGACATCAAGCAGTAAGAATTACGAAAGCAAGGTGATTGCGGGTTTGATATCCACACGTAACCCCCAAAGGGCCGATGAAAATGGATAGCAAACTTGCTTGCTTTCTTAATTCCAAACTATTAATTTCAACAAAAACAAGGGATTTTGATGATGACAAAATTTTACATATGGATGGGAATTTCAGTGACTGCGTTAGTTGTAGGATTGGTTTTATTGTTCAGTTAAGAAAAGATTTCAAAATTATGACAATACAATTTAAAATCTGATTAATTTTTTCAATAATATGATTTTGTTGCTCAACATCAATTGCCAGTTTTATCTATGACTAAGTTTCATTTTGGATGAGAATTTTTTAAATAGTCAAATTTTTCTGAATTAGAAAATAACAAAGGATTATTTTTCAATAGGTTTGAAATATTTTGAAATGCAGGACATTCACAATCCACCGAAAATAATTCTTCACATTTAGGGCATTGAATCACAACATGTGTTCCCCAATCACATTCTATATCGTCAATAATCTCAAAATAGACATTTTCATTACATGTACAAAGTAATTGATTTTGAAATTTTTCTTGCTTGTTCACACAAGGGTTAATCTTGAATTAAATATAATTTATTAATAATGTAATTTTCATCAAACTGTATTAATTTGACGGAATGTCCTACATGTAAGCTTGCAATGGAATCTCACTCAACAGATGAATTGATGGAATGTTGTATGAAACAAGTAGGAGAGGGGTTATCGGAAGAAGAAACAGGTATTTGCCCAAACTGTAAACATAACATAAAAAAACATTCAAGTAAAGAATTAGCAGAATGTACACTTGAATTTCTGAAATCTGGAATAAGTAACTAATTAAGATAAGAATAAACTATGGAGAAGAACAGGAATCGTATTGAATCAAACTACACGAAACCTAATTGCAGAATTCTCACCAATGTGGACCAATAGAGAGATTTGGGAATTTGAACAAATTAACGAAGAACTCACATTTGATGCAGTATATGCAGAACCAGGAAAATTTGAATCGTGGAAATCAAAACTATCGTATTCTGATTCAGAAATTCGAGGCATGGTTGTTAGAACATTTGAGAATTTTTTGGACGGAAAAGAGTTATGGATTGCAAATAAAGACAAGGGAAAATTAGAGAAAAAATTTGTCGCATACCTTATGTCAGTCATAGTAGATGTGATGATAGAAGAAGAAATTTGCCTTGATTTTAGAATGGAGAATAATTGTTTAGTGACAACAATTGATGAAAAAGCAGATGTGATAGACTGTAAGGAATTTTTTGAGGAATTTTATCATTTGGCGACAGGGTTCAATTTTGATATAGACACAGGAATTCCAGAAGATGAAACAGAGGCTGAAATCTATCTCACCAGATTGCAAGAAGAGTTTGATGAGAAAATGAAAAGCAAGTTAGGAGATAAATATATGCCAGGTAACAATGATCCGGACACACTTAATGCTAAGGAATAAAACAAGAGAATAGAAAAATAATGTCAGAGAGAAAACCATACAGAAATTTCAAAAAAAGAGAACCTAGTTTGACTACAGAGCAAAAAGTCGAGCAATTTGTTTTAAGAAATTCTAAAAATGGTTATTTTACAAAAGTTTCAACCATATCATACAAATTTGAAATTTCTGAAGACAAGGCATGGAGTATTGTAGGAGAATTACTTTCAAGCGGATTATTTGATTCAATTCATGATGAATATTCTGGAGAAATGAAACTGTGTGAAACTGGAAAGACATATTCAATTTTAGATTTGGAAAGAAAAAGAAAAAGAGACAAATCAAGAGAAATTAAAAAACATTCTAAAAAAAAGCCAACACAAAAAGAAAACTCTTAATTTGAATTTAATTTATAATTAAATTATGGACGATGATAATTTACCTGTACAATGTCATCCAATTTTAAAACCAAAAAAGAAAAAACAAGAGGTAAAAAATGATTCAGTGTAAATTATGTGGTACTCCTTTAGGAAAAGAACCTACAACTGAAGAATTAGAATCCCATTGGAAAAAACATCATAATTGGCATTGGAAAGCAAATAAAGATAAATCTCCTCAAGAGGCATTATTAAAAAAACGTTAACCAATGTCTTGGAATAGCAGTCGTTTATAGCATGCCTTGACTGCTAAACGAAGGCGTCAATAATTATTCAATCTCAAGATATAAAAAAAGAAAGATGTATTTTTCAAACATTTGTTCAATATTGATGAAAAAATGAAATTAATTTTCAGAGTTGGTATCAAGTCATTTATCAATTAAAAACGAGCATGAATTTCATGGATGGTGTATCAAATTGAATGAGGACTTTGCAGAGTATACAGAGTGCATCACATGCAAGCAAGCATTGATCTACTGTGACTGTAATTGTCCATACTGTGGGAAACGTGAAGAGTGTAATTGTGAAATATCACCATTAACAATTACACCATAAATCATTTTTTGAGTAAGATTATTAATTGATGAAAATATGAAATTAAAAATCAATGTTTACAGAAATAATGATGCTAGGAGGATTGTTTTGGTCAGCAACATACATTCTCATAATTAAAAGAGGATTCAAAGACAAGACATTTGGAATGCCCATGGCAGCACTTTGTGCAAATATTTCATGGGAGGCAATCTTTGCATTTTATTCACCACATGACGCTCCACAACTTTATGTAAATTATATTTGGTTTTCTTTAGATGCAATAATTGTTATACAATTTTTAAAATATGGAAAAAGAGAATTTCCAAATATTCCCAAATGGCAATTCATTGCAGCATTTGGATTAGGATTATCTATTGCAATACCAATGATTTTGGGAATTGGTCATGAATTTGCAGATACAAATGGGGTATATGCGGCATTTGGACAAAACCTAATGATGTCAATATTGTTTGTAACAATGTTAATCAACAGAAAGGGGATTAAAGGTCAGTCATTTTATATTGCATTATTCAAAATGATTGGGACTGGGCTGAGCAGTTTTGCATTTTTCACATACAGACCAATTGCACAAGAATCAACATTGTTGCAATTTTGGTTTGTCTCAATTTTCGTATTTGATTTAATCTACACAGTTGGAATTTATCGCAAATGCAAAAAGATTCAAAATCCATTTAAGAGATTTTAAAGATTAAAATTATTTATCAATATTGACGAGATTTTTACAGGATAAAGGGTCATAGAAAACATTATTTTAAGAATTTTCAGAGTAAAGCACATGTCACTGGATATTAACTGGAAAAATAATTTTTACGGGATTTCCTGGGCATATGAAAAAGATAGACTTGTCATATCAACTGTATTTGAGGATAAAAAAGAAGCAATTCAGATTGCCAAAGAAATCGAGGATTGGAGTGACAAGTTTACCAGACTGACAATAATTGAGAAGGATAATGACGAGTTTGCAATTTGTGTGTATCAGGATCCACAAATTTCAAAAAATGACAGCCATTTAGGGTTATTCAGGACAGGGATGAGACAAAGCGGGGGATATGAGCAGGCAAAACCAATGATTGTTGAAAAGCCACCACTATTACAAATTGCATATGCTGCAGATGTTAGAGACATGATGACATATGAGCAAATTTCTAGACTAGTTCCAATGCGAAAATGTCGCATAATATCTGAAAAAGATTTGAAAAAGCAAGAATACTATTACGAAAAAACTGCAAACTCTCAAAATTAAAAAGGTGAGATTCAAAATCAAATTAAGATTCGAATCATCACCAATTATGGTCGGGTAGTATGATTAATACAAATTCAATATAAAGAATCACTAATTGTTACTAAGAAATTACACTGATGAATTGTTCATCTCTGTTAAATAGAAATTTTACCAGAAAATACATGCAAGAAAATAATAATAAATCAAATTGGGAAGAAGTGATAGGACTATCATGTCTCATATCAGAAGAGTAATCATCTAAGCCATATTCCATCATCAGCACAAAATATTTAGAGAAAAAGCTAAAACTACCAGGAAATAGGCATAGAATTCCAAGCCTGTTTCATAATTTGCAATAATCATTTAATGGGTCATCTAGTTATGAAATTTATAATAATTTTAGATTATAAAGAATAAATCCTATTTTGAATAACCACTGACATGCATTGTGATGATAAAAGAACTCTGCATATCTTAAAAGAAGAGATCTACAAATCTTGGGAATTACTTGAAAAGTCAGGATTCAAAGAACAGCAATTATTGGAGGAATTTGGGAATATTGTAACAGAATATTTTGAATACAAATCATCTCAGAATAAAAATCAAAGTTAATTTTTCATACAATTTTTAAGCATTATTTTGACATAAAAAATAATCAAATTGACAATGTTAGATCATACCAAAGAATGCAAGTACAGGATGGATAACGACATGCCGCATACTAATTGTCATTGCCAATGTCATAAAATAATCATGGCAGAGTCTTTGAAAATGCAATCAAGGACTTTTTGATTCAGGATCAAAACTATCAACAATTTCCGTTACGCTTGTAAGTATGGTTTCTTTGATTTGAGTTTGAGTCATTCCAGATTTGTGCATTAGTTTCATTTGATCCATCAAAGAAAAATGAACCCTGCCTTGAAGATAATCAATCAGTCCGAATCCTTTTTTTGGGAATTCAGTTACAAACATATCGTGTTCAGATAATTCTTCAGATTTTTTACTCACAGTACAATTTCATAAAAACCAGTTATAAAATTTCCATAATTTATTAGTCGATATCAAATGGAAACATCATGACAGAATTTGTCCATAAACCATATGACAGAATTTACGTTAGAGACATGATTAAACTCAATCTAGATGATCTAATAGGCATGATGTCATCATTAGAAGCAGCAAATGCCTACTGGGTTGACGGAGTGCTATTTGCCAGTTTTGCCATGACAGAATCAGAAGAGTTGGCTAAAAAAGAGATGCAAAATGAAATGTTCTTGGATAAAATTATTTTTGCAGTTTATGACAAATATACAAAGACCGTAAAATCATCCACCAATCTTGAGATTGGAGTTCTAAATATGCAAAAAAGTAATTTGTATAGAGATTTGATTAAATGGCTAAAAACACAGCCAATTTGGGATGAATAAAAATTAGGATTGATTCCATGAAGGATAGCCACCTTCCAGGGTAACTGCATTAAATCCTTCTTTTACTAGTTCATCAGCTGCAATGTTTCCTCTATAACCAGTTCCGCAATAAGTACAGATTTTTTTGTCCTTTAGATCTTCAATCTGTTTTTTCTTTGCATTTCTAATGCTCAGTCCCAAAGGCATGTGAATAGAGTTCTCAATTTTTCCACTTTCAAGTTCATCAGACTCTCGGACATCAATTATCACAAAATCATTTTTTTGTGATTTTAGATCATTTGCAGTAATTTTGTTTGCCATGAATGATAAACCATTAACTATAATTTATTTCTGTATTTTAATTTGAAAGCAATGAATGGTCCATGTTGATCATCATACATTTGAAGTGAATTTGCTCTTCAGTCAGGTATCCGCATTCATGACAAAAAAATTGATTTGCCTCATTACAAATCTTACATTTTGTATTAACTTCTAGTTCATGCCCACAACGTCTGCATGAATCTTGTTTCATAAGTTAACTTTCATTGAATAGGATTTAAACGGTATGAAAATTAGATTATCCTAATTAGCTTGTGCTAATATGCCAAGGAAAGCAAATTTTTTACAATAAACAATTTGATTTAAAAATCATTTATGGCAGTCACATGTACAACTACTTGGAATACATCTATGATTAATGCAATCTTTACAGCCTTTGCTCCTACCGCTTTTTACTCTTAACCATTCTTTATCCATGCTATAGAACCCTTTGATTCTATAAAGACAGTGAACTTAAGGATGTTGTAATTTATCACAGCAAAAGAATCGGAAAAAATCAAAAAAATAAGGGCCAATACGCTTAAGTTAACAATTCTTACAGTATCAGTATGTCATTATTTTGCAAGCAATGTAACAGTAGACGATTACCAGAACGCCATGAAGCAGAAAAACAGACTATGTGGCTATGCAAAAAATGTAAAAATTTTGTAGGTATGGATGATGTCATCATACGTGAACAAACAGATAAAGAAAGAGAGGAAGTGAGAAGAAAACAAGAAGAATTTGAAAAAACCACTCCTCTTTCAAATGAAAAAAGGGTAAGAAGAAAAGGCGTTAATTGATAAATATTTTTGAAAAATGTAATTTTATTAATTATTTTGAACTAAATTTTCAAGGGATAATCCGTAATATCCATTATCTGCAGATTTCAACGTATTCATCAATTCCATTTTAAGCAATTGTATTTCTTTTTGAGTTTTCATATTATTGAAATAGGAAACCTAAGAGATAACCATCTCCTTTTAATTTCTACAAAGCAACAGCTCGGGATCAATTCATTTTTTTATAATATAATAATTAAAATCAAGCAATATGCTTAAGTTTACAGAAAATTCAAAAAAATAATGAATTTTGATCCAAATTACAAAGCAACACTATTGATTTTAAATGATATAGAGTCAAAAGGACTAATTCAATTTAACAAAGAATATCACGATGAAGAATTTTTTAGAAATTTTATGCAAATCAAAAAAGCATTTTCACATTCAATTAGTGAATTAATTTCTAAACTGGATTCATTTCAAACTAAACAAGACGAGATTAATCTTTTTTTGACTTTTTCTGAATCATCTTATATCAACTTACATTTAGACGCAATAAAGAAATTTCTGAAAATAATAATAAACCCATTAAAACTTGAAGACGGTTTTAATAAAAACACCACATTAGAACAAATGGTAGAAAAAATCTGTAAAAAAATGAATTATTCTGAAAAAATGGAAAACGCCATACATGGATTATTTTTGTTGAATTTCAGCGATGCAGTCACTCAGCAACAGTATAGAATTTTCAAATCCGGGGAAATGATAATTCATCCAGATAATGAAAAAATGAAAAACATATTGAATATCAAAGATTTGACAGACAGATCAATGCAAGCAACAGAGATTCTCGAGGCCATGTTTGATTGGTCAAACGGAAAAACACGAACTATCAATGAAAAACCAGAAATGCTAGATGAAATAGTCAAAGACCTGACAAAGCAAGTACAAGCGTTAGACAAAAAACTCGATAAATTAGCCTAAGTTATTGCAAACTATTCAAATAATATTTCTCTACACGCTCTAGCATTGGTTGAACATAATCATCACACGATTTGATAAATTCTTGTCTAGTGTTCTTTTCACTACTAACTAGAATCACAACTTGGTTGATTTTACGGCCTGTTACTTCCTGAAACATCTGAGCATAGCATGTAGTTTGTAAATAATATTCATACATGTATTCATCAACTTGAGGCTTTCTTTTTGTTTTATAATCAATAATTGAAAGTTCTCCATTGTATTCAGCAATTAAATCACTAGTTCCTGCCACTTGCAATTTATCTGAATACATTCTTTGTTCTATACAAGTTACATCAGAGATATTCTCCAGAAAGGGTTTGAGATTATTAAAATGAGCAATAGGCAGCAAGTCAAATTCTTCTAAAGATAAATTATTGCTCAAATAATCTTCAATAATTTTATGTGATTGTGTTCCCACATCCTGAGCTTGTTTGGTTATGTATTCATGGGCAGGCTCATTTTCTTTCCAAATCGCCAATCCATTTTTTTTATGCTCAGGTGCAGTAGCAGACAAAATCGTGCTAATTGAAGGATAAATTTTATCGAATTTTGTCTGGTACCAATGTCCATCTTCTCTGTCCAAAAGCACAGGCTCCCTAATCTTTAGCATTTGTGCAAAATTTACCAATAAAAATTTCAGAGATTAGCAGTTATTGAATCATTTGAAAAAATACAGATCATTTCATCATTTGTTTAAATTTTTCAAATTCAGATCTAGTTTTTACAAATTGATCAGTAACTATTCTTCTCAAACTAAAGAGATTTTCCATTTTCTCATTGATGATGAAAATAGATTCATCGAAAATTACACAATCTATGAATTCATCATTTGGATAAACAGTATACTCAAAAAAATCAGTATTAGTTTGTATTTTTAGTTTGAATCCCATTAACAATCCCAAATCATCATGCTTGTTCAAAAAACCCATCAAGCAAGCCTTAAGACTAGGATCGTTTGGAAGAGACGTATATCGGGGCTCATTGTCAAGATTTTTATCAATTATGCAAGCAACAGGCTTGCCTTTAGTATGCAAAACAGTAGAATCGTGTGTTAATACAAACTCCTCAGGGTTTGTCATTTTATCTAACGGCATAACAAAACTTTGCAGATTTTATTAATAATTTTTTAATAAAAATTCAAGATTCTTCTTGGTCATCAGGCTCATTAGCCTTGTCTCGAACCTTTTTCATTACACAAAATTTACTCAGTGTTTTTTTCCATCCCATATGATACATACACAATACAGAGTCTTAAGTATGTTTGAAGAGATCTGATTGGTAATCATAGAATATCATATGTTCTTTAATGGTAAATGAATTAAAGATTTCATTCATGAAATTTTGTCAAAATTGTGATACCAGATTGGTGCAGAGTTACGAAGATGTTGGAGGTCCATGGGTATGCCCAAAATGCAATCCAGAAAAAATTCAGATCAAAACTCCAACATATGGAGTAAATTACTCTGGTAGAACAAAACAATGCTCCAAAGGATGTGGTGCGGAAATTTACTGGGATGAAGGATTCAAGTCAGACAGCGGAAAGTTCATTCCAATTGATTCAAGAACAGATGAGCCACACAGATGTGAAGGTCCAGCAGAATCAGGAGAATATTTTCCAGACGAAATTAAAAAATATGCAAGACCAGAGAAAAAAGAAACAGTCACAAAAATTCCAATACCACAAAGTATTCTTTTTGACATAAACAAGATTCCAAAATCACTAATCGACAATGACTATATCATAAGAGAAATAGTTCAAGGTCACAAAGAAGAGTCTCTTGCGCTTATTCACTACGAAAGATTGATTGCACCAGAAGCAGATAAAATTCCAATAGAGTCCTTAAAGGACATACTATCAGAAAACATCATCAAAGGATTAGAAAAATATGGATTCACAGGACTTTTGCCATTTCAGGAAGAATCCATTAGGGAAATTCTCAAAGGAAACAATTCAATAATTTCAGCTCCGACAGGGGCAGGGAAGACAGAAGCATTTGCCATACCTATTCTTCAAAAAATTTCAGAAGATCCAACACCAGGAGTTTTCACTTTGCTAGTATACCCACTAAATGCACTAATTGATGATCAAGTATCAAAAATATCAAATTTAATTCGAAAATGCAAACTAGACAACAGAGTGGGAATATACTCCATTCACGGAGGTCAGAGCACAGAATACAAAGACATGATAATCTCAGATGCAAATGAAAAATCATTAATCATTGCAACAAATTTTGATTTTATCAATTATCACCTAATTTTACAAGATAAGAAATGGAATGAATTATTCAAGAATGCAAAAATCATAGTAATGGATGAGGCCCACTCCTATACGAGTTTTCATGGATCAAACGTATACCACGTTCTAAAAAGAATGAAGCGATACATGGGCAAAGTTCAATTCGTAGGGTCATCAGCAACACTAGACAATTCAAAAGAATTTTTTTCAAACATGTTTGATTTACCTGAAAGTTCATTTTCATATATCAAAAGCGAATTTAGAAGAAAGCAAAACATGCACATGTTTTTCATAATGCCTAGAAAATTTAAACAGAGGACAACAATGGAGATGATATCATCCATATGTTACAAAAACAAATCAATCCAGTTAGTTTTTAGCAATTCTCATAATGATGCTGAATTTCTTGCATCCAATGTTGAAAATGCAAATGATGGAATAAGAATTCAAATTCACAGAGGAGGGCTAGATCAGAGAGACAGAAAATTATACGAATCTCAAATGAAGGCAGGTGAACTTGACGTTCTTTCATGTACTCCAACATTAGAATTGGGAATTGACATAGGACATGTAGATGTGGTAATATCAGCATTCAAAAATGAATTTGATTCATTTATTCAAAGAATTGGAAGAGCGGGACGTATGGGTCAGAAATCATATGCCATATGTGTATTTGATCCTGATGATGCAGCATGTCATTATTTTGCACGCCATATTGATGAATATCTAAAACAAGATCATATCATACCAATCAACAAGAAAAACCCCATCATCTCTGACAAGCATGTAGAGTCAGCAGAGATAGAAGAAATATCTGCCACAGAATCAGATAAATCTCAATTTTTTGATTTTGCAAATAGCATTAACTTACGTGGGGCATCAGGAGAAATTAGCATTTATTATAATTCTAGAAAAATAGGTACCAGAGGAGTTCCTGTAGGATATTATCAACTACATCAAAAGGCAATTTATCACTTTAACAAGCAAAATTATGAAGTAAATTCTCTAATTAAATCTCAAAACGGGGCAAGAGCATACCTTGTAAGATCAAACGAAAAAGGCAAGAGGACAATGCCTATTGTCAAAACAAACATCATTCAGACCTCCGAAGGCAAGGCAAAGCATAGAGATATCACAGTAAAGGATAAAAAAATATCTTTAAGATATGGAATAATTTCTCTAGACAGAACAATTACGGGATATATGAAAGGAAACTATAACGAATCAGCAGACAAATTCACAATGCATAATGGAAGTAGCATATCGGGCTGGAGAAATTTCCACTGGAAATCAAAACACTCAGCAGTAAGCATAACCATACCTTCAGAATTCCTATCAAAATCAGTCCCAAATTCCAAGAGTCCAATTGCCAATGATTCCAGAGTGCATACTATTGCTCATGTACTAGTAAACGCAAGCAAAATCTTAACAAAATCAGAATCTAGCGACATTGATTCATACTATGACAAAGGGATAATCTACTTGTACGACAATTCATCAGATGGATTTAATGGGTGCAGTAAAATTGTTTTTGACGAATTTGAAAAAGTTCTCAATACATCTTTCTCTTTGATAAATGATTGTGATTGTTCAACAGAAAAAAATCAGGATGAAGATTGGGGAGGATGTCCCAAATGTACATTTACTACAGGTTATTGTCAAACCAAAAATAAGGAACTATCAAAGAAAGGAGCAAAAGAATTTCTTATGGCTTTTCAAAAAGACTAGAGGTTTTGTAACAAGGAATTCAAGTCGAAGTTCATTTTCAGTTAATCCAAATTTTTTTAGGGCAGATTTTATTGAATCTGAAATTTCATTGTTTTCGGCATCAATAGTTTCTGAACCAACTAACGCCATGTATCATATTAACGAAATTTCATAATTGAACATTTGTCTCATTTAGATATGACATATTCATTGTAATGAATAATGTACATCACAGAACAAAACAATACCATTAGGCAATGTTTTTGCAATTATAGAATACCCATCCTGTAGACCCTTTCCACAAACATAGCACTCAACTTTACTGACTGAAGTTGATATTTTTCGTGTTTTGAGAATCTGCAAATTATGCATGATTATCATACGATCAGCTAGACTATAAAGGTACCGTACTATACCGTAACATATGCAAGCCTAAAAATCAATAATTTCACATAAAAACAAACAGATCAGAATCACCTCATCACTTTAAATAATAAACCACCAGAATTTTGTTTATGGGTGGACACCTTTGGAAAGACTCAAGCAAAAGTAATACCTCTAGATTTATCTGAAAACCAATTTCAAATTTATAATAAAATTTCAAGAAACTATTCACACTCATTTCTCTTTGAATCCCTTACAGGTCCCGAAGTCCTAGCTGAAACTTCAGTAATGGGTTTTGATCCTAAAACAATTCTCAAAGGATATTCAGATAAAGTAGAAATTATTGAAAACAATGAAACTAAAACCATTCAAACGACAGAGCCATTTACAGAATTAAAAAAATTATTAGGAAAATCAAATGATCAAAGTTATAGATATCTAGGAGGTGCAGTAGGAGTAGTAAACTATGATGCAATAAGACTAGTTGAAAACATTGCAGATACTCACAATTCTCCTCAACCATTAATGGAATTTGGGATTTATGATGATGGAATAATGTACGATAAAATACATGAAAAACTATTCTATTTTTATCATGATGAGAACAGATTTGATAAATTAGTGATAGGCGAAGATTCTTTTGGAGAATTTCATTCAAGCGAAGTAACACCGAACATGGGAGAGAGAAAATATTCTGAAATAGTAAACAAGGCAAAAAAATACATCCATGACGGAGATATTTTCCAAGTTGTATTATCTAGAAAATTTGCATTTGACACATATGGAGATGATTTGACATTATACAAGACACTAAGAAAATTAAATCCATCTCCATACATGTATCATCTAAAACAAGGAACAAAAACAATCATAGGAGCATCTCCAGAAATGCTAGTAAGAATTACAGATGACAAAGTAGAAACATTTCCAATTGCAGGAACCAGAAAAATTACAGATGATGAAGAGAAAAACAAGACATTAGCGGAAGAACTAATCAACGATGAAAAGGAATTAGCGGAACATACCATGCTAGTAGATTTGGGAAGAAATGATATAGGCCGAGTATGCAAATATGGAACCGTTCATCCAGAATCACTAATGGAAATTAAACAATTCAGTCATGTACAACATATTGTTAGTCACGTTGTAGGTAATTTAGCACCTGAAAACGATATGTTTGATGCGTTTCAAGCAGTATTTCCAGCAGGAACCGTGTCAGGTGCGCCAAAGGTCAGAGCCATGCAAATCATTGAAGAATTGGAAACGGAAGCCAGAGGACCATATGCAGGTGCAGTGGGTTATTTTTCTTACAACGGATGCTGTGATTTTGCAATTGCAATCAGAAGCATATTCATCGAGAAGAACAAGGGATTTGTCCAATCAGGAGCAGGTATAGTTTCAGATTCAATTGCAGAAAATGAATTCAAAGAAACAGAGCACAAGGCAGGAGCTATGCTTCAGGCATTAAAGGAGGCATCTAGTTGAAATTTTTGATTATAGACAACTATGATTCATTTGTATACAACATTGCTCAATATTTAGGAGAACTTGGAGTAGAATGTGATGTAATACGTAATGACAAAATTACATTGTCAGAGATTAAAGAAAGAAAGTATGATGCGATAATTATATCTCCAGGTCCAGGCACCCCTGAAGATAGAAAATACTTTGGAGTATGTTCAGATGTAATCAAAAATATGGGAGAAAAAACTCCAATTTTAGGAGTTTGTCTTGGACATCAAGGAATTATAGATGCATTTGGAGGCAAAGTAACTAACGCAGGATGTGTAAGACATGGAAAGACCAGTCCAGTAGATCATACAAATTCAAAATTATTTACAGGTGTAAAAAATCCATTTAGAGCAACCAGATACCATAGTTTAGTCGGAGACAAAACCGTAATTCCAGACATTTTAGAAATAACAGCAACTGCTTCAGATGATGGAGAAGTCATGGCAGTTCAACATAAAGAGTTCTTGATTCAAGGGGTGCAATTTCATCCAGAGTCGATAATGACAGAAGATGGTAAAAAAATTCTAAATAATTTTATCAAACAAGTAAAGGAGAGAAAAAATTGATTTCAGAGTTTATTACAAAATTACAAGAAAAAACAGATCTAACATATGATGAAATGAATCAAGTGATGACAGATGTACTTTCAGGAAAAACAAACGATATTCAAAATGCAGATTTTCTATCCAGTCTCTCAGAAAAAGGAGAAACAGATGATGAATTATTAGGAATGCTTGATAAAATGCAAGAATTTTCACTCAAAATTGAGCCTAAAAATCAAGGGATAGTCATAGATATGTGTGGAACTGGAGGAGACAAACTTCAAACATTCAACGTCTCAACTACAGCATCATTTGTAGTAGCAGCTGCTGGAGGGATTGTTGCCAAACATGGCAACCGTTCAAGTTCAGGGGTTTCTGGAAGTGCAGATATTTTTGAATATTTTGGATATGATTTGAATTTAGAACCTCCAAAAATTGCAGATATTTTAGAAAAATACAACATTTGTTTTATGTTTGCTCAAAAATTTCATCCCGCAATGAGACACGTATCTGTAGCTAGAAAACAACTAGGCAAGAGAACTGCATTTAATTTGCTAGGGCCACTATCAAACCCTGCAGGGGTCAAGAATCAGCTAGTTGGAGTATTCTCTATAGAATATTTAGATAGATTACCATTGATTCTAAAAAGAAAAGGCGCAGAAAATATCATGACAGTAAGGTCAGATGATGGAATGGATGAATTTTCTACCAGTGCAACAAATCGTGTATGCATATTAAAAAATGATAAAGTGTTAATGAATGCAATAGATCCAGAAGTATTAGGATTACATAAATCATCGCTTCAAGACATACAAATTAAAACAAAAGAAGAAGCTGTAAAATCATTTGTAGGAGTGTTAAACAATACTGCAAATCAATCCATGATTGAAACCACAGTATTAAATGCAGCCGGAGGATTAATTGTTGCAAACATTGCCAAAAATTTTGAAGAAGGCGTAGAATTAGCACTAAATACAATAAAAAATGGGAAAGCATTTTCATTATTGGAAAAATTTGTTCAAGATACAGGAGACATTGCAAAACTAAAGGAGATAACCAATGGCTGAAAATATTCTACGAAAACTTGTAAACAATTCTCAAATGGCAATTGATGATGGAGTATATGACATTAATGCAAATTTGGAAAAATCAGATCAAGACTTTATTCACATTATTGAGACAAATACTCATGCAACATTACTAACAGAAGTAAAATTTGCATCTCCGTCCTTAGGAAAAATCAGAACGTTAACTGATCCTGTCAGCATAGCAAACCAAATGATTGCAGGAGGCTCAAAGGCCTTGTCAGTTTTGACTCAACCACATCTTTTTCATGGCTCACCAGAATATTTCATGAAAGTAAGGGAGGCAGTAAAAGTTCCAATGCTCATGAAGGACATTATGATTGATAAAATCCAAATTGATGCAGCAAAGAAGATAGGTGCAGATTTCATGCTAGTCATTCAATCTCTGTATGATCAAAAATTTCTCTCAGAAATTGATGAGTTTATAGACTATGGGCATAAACAAGGATTGAAAATTTTGTTAGAAGTACACACAAAACAAGAACTCAAGAATGCATTAAACACGAAAGCAGACTTGATTGGAATTAACAACAGAAATCTAGACACATTAGAGATTGATCTTAAAACTACAGAAATCATTCTTTCAGGAGAAGAAAAAACAAGGCCAATATTATCAGAAAGCGGAATTAATACACCTGAAGACATACAATATCTAAAAAAGTGCGGAGCAGATGCATTTCTAATAGGCTCAAGCATTATGAAAAGTGATAACATTGAAGAACAAGTAAGAAAACTGGTGAATGCATATTGAAATATCCTAAAGACGGCAGATTTGGAGAATTTGGCGGGAAATACATTCCAGAAACACTAGTGCCTGCAATAGAAGAATTGGAGGAAAATTATCTTAAATTCAAAAATGATAAAAAATTCAAAAAAGAATTAGATTACTATCTCAAAGTCTATGCAGGAAGACCAACACCGTTATACTATGCAAAGAATCTATCTGAGAAAATAGGAGGCGCTAAAATCTATCTCAAACGAGAAGACTTGCTTCATGGAGGAGCTCATAAAATCAACAACACATTAGGACAAGCACTTTTAGCAAAAAAAATGAATAAAAAAAGAATCATTGCAGAAACAGGGGCTGGTCAACACGGAGTAGCTACAGCAATGGCATGTGCAGCATTAGGAATGAAGGCAGAAGTATACATGGGATATAGAGACACAATTAGACAAAAACAAAACGTATTTCGAATGAATATGTTAGGTTGTGAAGTACATCCTGTAAAATCAGGCTCTAAAACTCTCAAGGATGCAATCAATGAAGCAATTCGAGATTGGATTACAAACGTGGAAAATACATACTATTTACTAGGATCTGCAGTGGGACCACATCCGTATCCTGTAATGGTCAGAGACTTTCAAAGTGTCATTGGAAAAGAAATAAAATCACAGATGAAAAAAATTAACAATAAAACACCAGATATTGTAATTGCATGTGTTGGGGGAGGCTCTAATGCAATCGGTACCTTCTATCCATTAGTTGATACAAATGCAGAGATTGTCGGAGTAGAAGCTGCAGGTCACGGATTAAAATCAAAAATGCATTCAGCAACATTGTCTGCAGGAAGTAAAGGAGTGCTACATGGAATGATGACATATTTGTTGCAAGACAAAGAAGGCCAAGTTACAGAAACTCATAGTATTTCAGCAGGATTAGACTATCCAGGAGTTGGCCCAGAGCATTCATACTATAAAGACACTAAACGAGTAAAATACCATTCAGCTACAGATTCAGAAGTCATTGAAGCATTTCTTACATTAACAAGAACCGAAGGAATTATTCCAGCTTTGGAATCATCTCATGCAATTGCAGAAGCTATGAAAGTTGCAAGAAAAAGTAAAAAATCAGAATCGATAGTAGTCACTCTTTCAGGTAGAGGAGATAAAGACATTGAAGAAGTACAAAATTATTTGAGTAAACATGTCAAGAATTAAAGAAAAATTTGCAGAACTGGAGGGTAAAAACCAAAAAGCCCTAATTTCATATATCATGGCAGGATTTCCAAATGAAAAATCAACCATGTCTACTGTTAAAGGATTGATCAAAGGAGGCATAGACATTATAGAATTAGGATTTCCATTTTCAGACCCGCTAGCTGATGGTCCTGTAATTCAAAATGCAAGCACGATATCATTAGAAAAAGGAACAAAGATTGCAAATTTTTTCACTCTTGTAAAAAAAATAAGAAAAGAAACAGACATCCCACTTGTTCTAATGACATATACCAATATTCTATATCACAAAGGATATTCAGAATTTATTGCAGAAGCAAAAAAAGCAGGCATTGATGGATTTATACTTCCAGATATGTCTGTAGAAGAATCAAAAGAATATTTGCAGGCAGCAAAGAACAATGCAGACACAATATTTCTAATATCACCAAATGCAAGCAATGCAAGAATTCAGAAAATATCAAATGCGTCAACAGGATTTTTGTATCTTGTTGCAGTGTTTGGTACTACTGGCGTAAAAACAGGAATTAAAAAATACACAATAGATGCAATCAAACAAGTCAAAAAACAGACCAAAGGTAAAATTCCAATAGGAGTAGGATTTGGAATTTCAACTCCAGACGATGTAAAAAAATACATCAAAGCAGGAGCTGACGCGGTAATAGTTGGAAGCGCATATTTGAAACTAATAGAGAAAACGCCTCAAAACCAACTTGAAACTAAAATTGCAACATTTACAAAAAGTCTCAAAAAACAAACAATTCTCTAATTAAAATATCCGTTAAAGTTGGCGGTCAAGTATACAAATTTTCATCGAGGGGAACTTGATTTCAGTTATGACCGCCTAACTAGATGTGCTCATGTAATATTACACAGGGAAAAATAAAAGAGCAATGTCAGTGATCTCTAAAATTCATTTAGAAATGGAGAAATAAATTTACAAGTATAAAGATCGACAAAACATACAAAAACCAGATACTCGTTTCATTAATGTGCAGACGAAGTTCATTTTTGTCACAGGTGGTGTGATGTCTGGCCTCGGTAAAGGCGTAACAACTTCCTCGATTGCAAAATTATTACAATTGGCGGATCAAAAAGTATCCTGTATCAAAATAGATCCATATCTCAATTATGATGCAGGAACGATGAATCCTGTTGCCCATGGAGAAGTCTTCGTCACAGACGACGGGGGAGAATGTGATATGGATATTGGAAATTATGAAAGATTCCTAAACCAAAATATTCCTAAAAGCCACAATATTACGACAGCCCAAGTTTATTCATCTGTCATAGAGGCAGAACGAAAAGGAGAATATCTAGGAGCATGCGTCCAAATCATCCCCCATATTACAGATGAAATCAAAAACAGAATCACAAAAATTGCAGAAGATGAGAAACTGGACTTTTTGATAGTGGAATGTGGTGGAACTGTAGGAGATATTGAATCATTACCATTTTTAGAAGCATTAAGACAAATGAGAGTTGAAGAAGGACCAGAAAATGTGATTTTTGTGCATGTAACATTAGCGCCATCTTTAGACGTAGTAGGAGAACAAAAAACAAAACCAACTCAACACAGCGTTCAAGAACTCAGAAGAATAGGTATTCAGCCTGATTTTTTGGCAGTTCGATGCACGTTGCCATTAGAAGAAAAGACAAAGAAAAAGATTGCAATGTTTACAAATGTCACAACAAAAGATGTCCTATCATGTCATGATGCAAAATCAATTTTTGAAGTACCGCAGATGTTATACGACCAAGGAATAATGGATTCAATATTTACAAAATTCGGTAAAGTTGGAATGGTTAATGCATCATCCAATTGGGACAAATGGAATAAGATTGCCCAAACCATGGTAAATCATGAAAGCGATAAAGTCAAAATAGCAATGGTAGGCAAATATGTTACATTAACCGATAGTTACGTAAGTGTAAATCATGCACTGAAACATGCAGGAGCAGCAATTGGAAAATCAATAGATATTGATTGGATAGATTCGGAATCAATATCAGATTATAACATATTATCAAACTATGACGGGATTTTAGTTCCAGGGGGATTCGGCACCAGAGGTTCTGAAGGAATTATCAAGACTGCAAATTATGCACGAGAGAAGAACATACCATATCTAGGAATTTGTTTTGGATTCCAACTAGCTGCAATTGCATTTGGAAGAAATGTAATGAAGTTAGAGGATGCAAACTCGACAGAAATCAAAGCAGACACAAAAAATCCAATTGTTGATTTATTGCCAGAACAAAAAGATGTTTCTGATATGGGAGGATCATTGAGATTAGGAGCAAATGATGTAATGATTAAAGAGAATACAGAAGCTAAGAAAATCTATAATGCATCAATTATCAGCAAGCGTCACAGACACAGATATGAGATAAATCAAGACTATATCCCAGAATTTGAGAAAAAAGGATTAATATTTTCAGCAGATAGTGACGGGGGGAAAAGAATGGAGATATTGGAGATTCCAAGTCATAAATTCTACTTAGGAGTTCAATTCCATCCCGAGTTTAACAGTAGGCCAGGCTTTCCTGAAGAATCATTTGCAGCGTTTATCAAAGCTGCATCTGAGAAATGAACTAAAACCTGAAACTATTCTATTTTAGATATTTCATAAATTTTCTGTCTTGCATCGCGAATCGAGATTTTCTTTTTGACATATCCTTTCTTGAGCAAGTGACTCAATGCTAATCGTACAGTTCTATCAGGTAACAATGTCTTGTTTGCCAAATCCTTTTGGGTTAGCGCTCCTTCATACTCTAGAGTTTTAAGTAAAAGTTTAGAGCTTGGCGGCATGCTAAGTAACTCTTCAGCCAAATGAACCTTTTTTGCAAGTGCAGAAATTGCAGTAGAATCTTTTTTGAGACGGATTATTTTTGCAGGAGGGAAAAACTGAGAACATTCTACGGTCTTGTTAACTTTGTATCTATCCAATCCATCTAAAACTACCTCACAATGCAATCTTGCTGAAATATCATCAATCTCAATTGAACTGTCATTTGATACAATTATTGGTCTTCTTGTCACATCTAGAGAATTGACGGAAATTATCTCAAAGACAGCAGAATCTTGAAACAATACAGGGCCACCAGCAGACATTGAATAAGCAGAAGAACCAATTGGAGTAGATACGATAATCCCATCACTGTTATCGTGCCATACCTCTTCACCATTGACACGTAAAGTATGCTCCATGAGCATTGCGCTTTTAGATGAAAATACAGCCACATCATTTAGTACAGGATAAACATTTTTTCCATCAATTTTAACTCCCAGTCTTGGAACTTCTTCAACAGTGTACTTTTGTTTTTTTAATACATTGACATATGATGAGAATTCTCTAAGATCAATTTGTGCCAAAAATCCACTTGATTCACCTTCACTAATTCCAAGGATTGGCAAGGTAGAATCAAATGTTCTATGAAAATAATTACGAACTCCCTTATCACCACCAAGAACAATTATACAATCAGCCTGTTTGTTTTTTGATTTTGATATTGGAAAAGAGTCAATGTCTGAATCATCTAGTATTTTTTTTACAATTTTTGCAGCATTTGTAGTACTTCCAGTTCCATAGATACCTATTTGCATAGAAGAAACAGTCAATTTGCTTCAATAAAAGAATAATGCATCACAAATCTCGAAATTTTACCAGATTGTAAAAATATGAGGCATTATTTTCAATAGCGCCTTTTTTAGGAATTTTTTGCAGGCCAATATTTTTAGATTCTAATGCAGCTTGAGCAGCCCCACCAGCAAAACACAGAGCCCACAAAAAGTCTTTCTCCTTTATCATGGCACAAGTAAATGAAGCGCAGAAAATATCTCCAATTCCAGTAGTGTCATGAATTTGCCTGTTTGGCAACGTAATAGAATAAATTTTATCTTTGACTAACATCGATACATCTGTTTTGTTTGTCAAAATAACATATTGAATTCCTTTTTTTTGCAAAGCCAACATCATTTCATCAGAAGTTCCATTGACAAGTTGTGAAGATTCTTCTGGATTGACTTTGATTGCATTAACATCAGACAAATCAAGATTAGTTTTTTCTAAAAAAATATTATTGGTGGAATCTTTTCTTCTAAGAAATCCCTGAGGATCAACAAAAAGAAAATTTGAATCGTGTTTAATTTTTGTAAATGTTTCATCAGAGATTTCATGGTATATCGGACTGACAATATGACCATCTGCATCAGAAGAAGAATAATCTATTTGTTCACATTCATTTTCTAGTTTGAGTGTTCTATCAGAGCCAGTAATAGAAATGGCAAATTTTGTGGTATTTTTTGAAGATTCAGAATTTGGGAAATGGATATTATGTTCAGACAGATATTGTTTTGGAAAATCAGTACCAAATTTTGTAAATAAATCAACATCAAATTTGAATTGTCTTGCAGTTATTCCACAATAACAAGATGCACCACCAATTTGCTCATAATTATTTCCATCAAGAGTAATAGTATCAATTGCACAGTGAGATATAACGGCTAATTTCATTTCTTTTAATTTTAATAGTGAGGATTTAGTTTTTTGTATTGATTTTTGATTTGCATTCTCGACAGAGAATCTGACCTTTAAGGATCTCCAATTCAACTCCAGATCTAAAGCAAGTATGACACAGACCACGCATATGATACAAAATAAAATAATTTGAACTAAGATTAAAACGTGTGGGATTTTTTCCAAAAATACAGGCAGAAAATAAGAAAAATTGTTCAAATTCTACAAAAATGCTAATCAAGAAAGTACGTTTGGGTATAAAATAACTCCATCAAGTGTTACGTGAAAATACACAGAAGTCCTTTTTTCATTTATGGTTTTTTATTTGTGCTCTTGAATTGAGCTCAAATCAGGCAGAAAATTCCAAAATGGTACCAATTATTGAAAAGAATGTACGTGGTGCTAATATGCAAAAAAAATAACTGAAAATATGAAAATTTTACTTTTTATGATATTTGCTCTGATACCGATTGTATTCATTCCAATCACATTTGCACATGAGCCAGTTTTTGAAGTGGATTATAAAACATCAAAAGACATTTTGAAACTATGTCATTTTTTTTATGAAGAATATTTGTTAACAGGTTCAGAAGATTTCAAGGACCATCACAAACTTTTTCTTAATGCTAGAATTTGCCCCATTTTGTATGAGAATATTGCATGGAACAGCAAACACCCACAAAAAGATCTTGTGTTGATTTTTGAAATTGAAAAGAAACTTGCTGAAAATGCAAATTATCTCAAAGAAAAACATGTGGATGAGCCCAGTTCTATTCCAAAATGGTTTAAAAACAAAGCAAAATTATGGATTGGGTGGGAAATTAAAGATAAAGAATTTTTGAAAGCAATAGAAGAAATTACAAATTTAAGTTTAATCAAGGAATCAGAACAGAACTCAATTCCCAAATGGTTTAAACAAAACACAAAATGGTATTTAGATGAAACAATTTCGGAGCAAGAATTTGCAAACTCAATTAAGTATTTGATAAGAACACACTAAAAAAATAACAAAAATCAAGATGTTATTTGTAAGTGAATTCATCATTAGAAATACATTGCAGAACACCAGTTATGATGATGAGTTTTTTATTTTAGGATCATCTATTTTCACATATGATCGTATTTGAGGCTAGAATCTAAAGTGAGTCAATTGCATCTTGTGCGATTTCAATTAATAATTGACCCTGTTCTTGAGACAAGTTTCCTGTTTTGACAAAGGTGTTTACTTCATTTACAAATGCATTAATCTGTTTTGAAGCAGGCTTTGTCTTTTGAGCATCAATATTCTTTAAAGCATTCTCAAGTTTTGAATTCAATGAATTTACATTTCCCTTGTTTAGTGTGCCGTCATCCTCGAGTTTGTTTATCTCATCAATAATGAAAGACAGCATCATCAGTTAGAAAAATTAGTGTAAAAGATTCTAGATCTTTCTAAAATAAGCACAAAAATGGTACAAATGAGGTTTCCAGATTACCCTCAAGAATATAAGTAGGCAAATTTGCTCACATTCATGCCACTTAAGCGTGCAAGTAGAGGTCGTACAAAAGGAGGAAAAGGATCCTCAGGAGTTGTACAATGTACAAACTGCGGACAAACAGTTCCAAAAGACAAAGCAAAAAAAGTCACATCAAGATTAAATCTAGTTGAGCATACATTAGCAAAAGAGCTTCGTGCACAAGGAGCATACATTGCATCACCAACAGTTCTAAAACATTACTGCATATCATGTGCAATTCATTTTAAGATTCTCAAAATCAGATCAGCAGACAGTAGAAGAAAACGTGGCAAACTACGTTAGTATTATTCTTAAAATCAAATCTTTGAAATTATAATTCATTAATCTGGTTTTTTTGCATGTATTTGGATAGAACAAATTATGTGGAATAACCTACAGTTCTCATGCCAACACATGGCTTGTTTCCTTTACTCCAACATTTACAAGAACAAGAAACGGCTTTACCACTTTCCAAATCTTTAACAACTTTATGGAAAACACCTTCTCTGATTTTTGATTCAATCATTATCGTTTCATATCTATCAGATTGGGGTTCAGAGTTAGCCAACATTATTTGATGATTAATCTAGTAAATTAGTATTATTGATTATTTTTAAAAAAAATAGAGTATGAAATAAGAATTATTCTTTAATATTTTTTGCAGTAAAGATCATTCTTTGAATTAAGGTTATTCCGGCAATAATCACCACGATGACAACCGCATAATCCATAAAGCCTATAATGCCAATTATTGCAATCACCAAAAGTCTTTCAGCCCTTTCACCAATTCCAATTCCTTGAAGTTTAATATTGATAATGTCAGATTTTGCTCTTGCATAGCTAACTAACAAAGACAATGTAATTGCAAGTAAAACAAGATAAGGCTCTGCATATCCACCAATTAAAATTCCTAAAAATATTGCAACCTCAGCGATTTTATCAAACATCGAATCCAGATATTCGCCTTTTTTCGATGTTTTTCCAGTTACACGTGCTACTTGACCATCAACCATGTCAAAAAATCCTGAAACAAGTAACAAAATGCCACCGATAATCAATCCAAATTCAATTCCCATTCCATAAACAACTGCAGAAACAATTGCAAATCCTAGACCAACAAAAGTCCAAAAATTTGCAGATAGCCCCGTCGCTGCAAATCCTTTGCCTATTTTTTCAAGTGTCGGTTTAAGAGCCCCTCGAAGATTGTTTAACACGAAATATCCCCAAAATACCATCTAATAAAGTGAACAGAAAGAAGTAAGACAAAAAAGAATAAAAATTAGTCAGAGGAATAAAAAACAATACAGATATTTAGAATTTGAAAAATTTCATATTATTTCTGAGATAAATTAATGGCAATCAAAGTAGAAATGATTTTTGCTGCAAGAGATGCAGTTGAGCCATTATCATGGTATGGGTTTAGTTCCACAATATCAACCCCAGTTACTTTGGTTTCTTTAAAAACATGAATCATATCAAAAAGTTCTCTGGATGTAACACCAACAGCTTCTGGATTTCCAACGCCAGGAGCATATGCAGGATCTAAAACATCAAGATCAAAACTAGAGTAAACAGAATCAAATGTAGAAACATAATCTTTTAGCAGATCAGGTCCTTTTCCAGCCCTTATTTCTCTATCAGAAATAGTTTTGATTTTGTTTTCAGTAAGAAACTCCAATTCCTCTTTCACAAAAGCACGTGCGCCAACATGTAGAATATTTTCAGAGCCCCTCTCTTCGACGATTCTTCTCAAATATGATGCATGGCTTAGTTTAATGTCAGCAAATTCATCTCTTAAATCATAATGTGCGTCAAAGACAACATATCCAGTTTCCTTTGGAAAACTTGTGTATGTTCCATAAGTGATGGAATGCTCTCCACCTAAAATAAACAATTGTCTTTGTTTTGAAACAAGTTCAGTAGTGATTTTTTTTACCATATCAATCATTTCTGATGCGACAACAGTATGACGAGTATTTCCCAGATCTTCGATATTGACAGTTTCTAAATCAATTCCCAGTTCAGGGTGAAATATCTCAATATTGTTAAACGAATCACGAATGGAGTCTGGGCCAAATCTGCATCCGGGTTTGTAAGAGTGTGTTGCATCAAATGGAATTCCAAAGATTGTAGCTACCGGCTCAGAATTATCATCTGAGGCAGTAATCAGAGGATTTTTGTTCATGTATAAATCAAGAAAACTCATTTTTTACACCATCAAATTAGGTCTCTTTGAGAGATATTTTGGCAGATTCAAACCAGTGAAAGGTTTTCCTCTAGTTTGTTCATTTATTTCATTAATAAAATCATCAAAAGAGATTTCTCGAACATCTCCCGTTTGCCTGTCACGGATGCTAAGATTCTGTGAATTTGCTTCTTTTTCACCAATAACCAGAATGTATCTAATCCACTCTTTTTCTGCTTCACGAATTCTTTTCCCGATGCTTTCATTTCTGTCATCAATGTCAACACGTACATTGTTTATAGAAATTTTTTCAGCAAGAGTTTCAACAAATCCATTAAATTCTTCCTTAAGAGGAATAATTCTGACCTGTGTAGGAGATAACCAAAGAGGGAATTGAGGTTTGCGTCCTTCATAGGAATCTTTAGCTGCTTTTTCTAATAATGCATATATGATTCGCTCAATTGCACCACTAGGAGAGTTGTGCAGTATGATTGGATTTTGTTTCACGTTATTCTCATCAACAAAGTCAATGCCATATCTTTTTCCATTTTCGACATCAATTTGATCTGTGGATAAAGCAGATGCCTTTCCAAGACCGTCAATAAAATTAAACTCCCATTTCAATACAAAGTAAAAGAACTTCTCTTTCCACATTTCAACTAGAACAGGTCGTCCATGTTTTTTGACCAATTCTTCAATTGAAGATCTGTTTTCATTGTAAAAGTCCTCAGTAAATCGAATTGCCATATCATAATCAGTTTCATCTATTCCAAGTTCTTTGAGAACACTTTGAGAAAGGTCAAATCGAATCTTAATTTCATCTATGGCCTGAGGCATATCTTTGCAAAATGCATGGCAATCAGGCATGGTAAATGCCCTTAAACGTCTTAATCCAACTAGTTCACCAGATTGTTCTCTTCTGAAACTATATCGTGTAAGCTCATAGAGTTTGTATGGCAATGTCTTGTAGGATAATTGGTATTCATTTGCCATAAGAAATTGGCCGAAACATGCAGCAAATCTCAAAAAGAGTTTTTTTCCTTCTGAATCTATGTTGTATTGTCTGGCAGGAAATCGATTAAAGTAACTCACCATGCTTGGATGTTCAGAATCATACATGATAGGAGTTTCAACTTCATATCCTCCATATTCTTTAACTCTGTCAGTAACATATCTCTCTATCAAAGATTTGATAAGACGCCCATTTGGAAAAAATCTCATGTTGCCAGAATCAGATGCAGGTTCATAATCAGCTATACCCATTTTTTTCATCAATGCAACATGTGGTGGAGGTTGGTCCACTTTACGAATCTTTGCAGACTCGTATTTTGCTAAAACTTCTAATTTTTTATGTTTTGAAAAATCAAAATCTCCAATGTTTGTCATTGTGCCATCAGGAGAAAGTATTTTCCAATAAGAACGAATTTTAGATTCTCCTTTGAGAGCATCTGAAGTAATTTCATCATCATCTTTTAAACCAGAGGAATCTTTAGTTACAACTTTAGAGCTTTCTGCAAGAGGGTGTCCCTTAACCTGAATTTTATATGACTTTGTCCAACCAAATGGAGAATGAGATACTTCAAGTTCTGATGCACCATCTTCCATCTCTTTAAGTAAATTCATAGCAGTAGAAGGCTTTGCAAGATTTGAACTTAGATGAGCATAAGGATATAACAATAATTTTTTACATCCAATTTTTTCCATGGATGCTTTAATCTGAGATATGGCATTTTGTGCCACTGAAGAGTCATCACCGTTTTCGATTGCTACAAAAACTACTACAAGCTCCTCCAATCGCTGTGTTTGAAGATCATCTATATCCTCGGCAGACTTTATCTCCTTTTTTGTTGGAGTATACTCGATATTATCACAATGAAGTTGCAATATACGCATGTTAAGACATGTTAAAACGGGCATAAATATACGATTCTCAAAAGGGTCAACCATCTACAATTCAGACATATTTTGTGAAGGAATAAAGGAAGATCATAGCAATATTGAAATTTATTCGTAAGTCATAATCACATATGCGGATTAAAAAAAGTGAAAAGAGGCATCAGGAATTACTGAAAGAGAAAAAAGAGTTAGAAAAAAACAGACCCCATGAAATAGAAGAAATGCGAAGATGGAAGCACACCATGGGTAAAATTTTACAAGAATTAGAATTATACAATTAAGAATTCATTTAGAAATAAATCATATCTAAATTCAAATGTACTAGATATGAATTGTCAACATGAATCCGTCAGACGTGTTTAGAAAGAGAAATCTCACAAAAGTCAATTTTGATTATGAAGATTTGATTGGAAGAGATTTTTCAGATTCCAACATGCAAGGAGTAAATCTTAAGAATCGAGACATCCATAATGCAGATTTGAGTTGTTCAGATCTCAGTGAGTCAGATTTGAGTGAAACTATTCTTTTTCATGTCAAATTCAGAGGAGCCGATATGCGAGGAGTAAATCTCTCAAATGCAAAGCTATGGGATGCAGAATTGTATGGGGCCGATTTAAGGAATGCAAACATTAGTGGAGCTGATTTGTTTTATACAGATTTAAGAAATTCAGACTTGGAAAAAGCCAACATGCAAGGAGTAAATCTAAGACATGCGAATTTTACTGGAGCAGTTTTGACATCTGTAGACTTTGCAGGTGCAAATTATGATCAAGATACTTTGCAGACAATCTCAAAAGATGCAAGAAAAGTTTTAGAGAGTCAAGGAAACCAGTGGTAAAACAAAAATTATTTCAATTTTTCCTCTAGTGCAATAACTGAACGTAAAATCAAACCAGATAGCCCCAAATTAGATGTAAGAAATTGTGTTGCCCTCAACAGAGAATCCTCTCCCCTAAAACCTTCATCATAAATCATTTCAATTGAACCTTTGTCAGTCTCTACAAAAGATGTGATCAATGAAAACACACCTAATTCATCATCAATTTTTTCATTATAGAGTCTCAATTCAACTCGGGAGATTTTAAAATCATCTTGTATGAAATTTCCATACGAAAACAATACTTCAACAGAATCAGGAGATCGATTAACTCTCTGAGGATCATACAAGTCAATAATTTTCATGTTGTATTGTTTCATACAGTTCCTAAATAAGTAATGATTACTAGCAGAATATTCAAAGAATTTCAAAAGACTCTTGCGATAGCATTATTTACTGAAAAATTGTTTTTCCAGACATGGATCCTCACAAATTTCATGGCAAAGATATTCCACACATCAAACTAGATCCAAAAATGACGATAGAGGATTTGGTCAATGTTTTTGCAAGTTCAGGATATAACGGAAGACAGCTTGGAGAAGCAGCAAAACTTTATGCAGAGATGATCAAAGAAGATGCAACAATTTGTCTTACAGTTTCAGGAGCAATGACACCTGTAGGATTTGGAGGGATAATTAAAACACTCATTGAAAGAGGATTTGTAGATTGGATAGTTACAACGGGGGCCAATGTCTATCACGAAGATCATTTTGCATGGGGATTGCCAGTAAAACAAGGTAGTTTTGATGTCGACGATATGAAACTCTTTGAGAATGAAATTGTTAGAATTAGAGATGTGTATATCAAATTCCATGAAACATTGGAAGCACAAGATGAATTAGTTCAAAAAATGTTCGGGGAAGATTTTCCAGACAAACCATTTACAACAGCAGAATTTTGTAATTTAATGGGAAAAATCAGTAAAGAAAAATCAAAACATCCAGAAAAAAGTTTCATCACTGCTGCATACGATTATGATGTGCCAGTATACATTTCAACTATGAAAGACTCGTCATTGGCATTAAATTTAGCAGTACATAGGTTACGCGGTAAAGTATACAATATAGATTTTGTACGAGAAATCATAGAACAAGCTGCAATTCTATATGATTCAAAAAAATCAGGGATTTTGGAATTGGGTGGAGGAGTACCAAAGAATACAGCTCAGCAAACAGGGCCACTATTAGATCAAATTCTGAAGAGAGACGACGGAGGACAAGATTACATTATTCAGATTACAGATGCACGTCCAGATACAGGAGGATTATCTGGTGCCACATTACAAGAAGGTAAAAGTTGGGGAAAAGTTCAAGATGCTCATGAAGGAATAGTAACAGTTTATGCCGATGCCACAATAGCTTTTCCAATTCTTGCATTATACGTTCTTAGTAACCAAAAAACAAGAAAACCAAAAAGACTCTACAAAAAATTAAACAAATTATATAATAAATTAAGTGAAGATTATTTCAAAAATCCAGATAATAAAATAGGTAAATCAAAAAAGAAGAACTAGAATTTATCAAATCTAGCGCGTTCAAGATCACGATCGTCTTTAGATTCCTTCTTGTATTCTTTATAGTGCTCTTTACAAAGAACGGTTTTTTTTCCAGTTGAATTTACACGCAATCCTGCGTTTTCAACTTTACTTGTATTAAGAGAACGTGCACCATCTTGTTCACAACCTTCAAAATTGCATTTTGCACCTTTTGATACTATTCCCATACAGAATAATAATCAAGATGTTATTTATACTTGAAAATAGTTTTCAGAATCTTCAGAGAATCATTAATGAAAGGTCAAATAATGGTTCATCGTTTATAAGAGGAATATTTTTTTCTTAATTCATGGGTGGAGCTAAAAAACCAACTGCTGCAAGTAAAGACAAATCTGCAGGGTCTAAAGAAACAAAGAAAAAGAAAGACAAGGGTGAAGGTGGACCAAAGAAAGCAGAGATTACAGTCCAGGTAAATGAGCAGCAAGCATTGAAAATTATTCAAAACTCCAAAGTTGTCACAGTGCAAGATCTTGCAAGACAAACAGGTGTTAAAATTTCTGCAGCAAATGCATTTCTAAAAGAATCTGCAAACAAAGGAATTGTTAAAAGAGTTGGCGGATATTCAGGCCATCATTTGTATCAAGCAGTTTCTTCATAGATACACAATACATCACCAGACTTTGCATCTTTAAGTGATTCAACATTACCACATAGTTTACCAATAGGAGTCATAGTTTTAGCAAACACAGCATCATTTAGAAAAAAACAAACACTTCCAGTAGAAGGTAAAAAGGCCACATCGCCTTTTTTGAATTCAGTTCTTGATCTTTCGATTCCAGAATCAACATTTGTTTCAAAATACAAGATACTTTTTCCCAGAAGATGAGCATGTCCTTCCAAAGGCAAGGATCTCATAATAGTTCCAACAGTTCGGGGAGAAAGGTGACGTTTTAGATCACATGTAATTTTTGCCTTTCCACGAATTTCTAAAATTAGCTGTTTTCTAGAGACTGACGATGTACTCAATTCGTACATTAAAATGATTAGATTATATAACGTTTTAAGAAAATTTTGTTACTTGTCTGATGTTAAAGAACCTGAATTAATTGAAGCTCCACAACCAGAAGAGGATGTTGATGCAGAAATTGAAGAAAACGCAGGATTAAACAAAGCATTAGATACTTATCGAAAATTAATAGACAGAAAAGATCTAGTTGAGCCATTAACTGAAAAAGAACAAGATGCTCTAGAAAAAAGAATTAAAGAAATTGAGGAAAGAGAAATTGTTGAAAAAATAGAAGAGCATGAACCAGTTGAAATTCCTTGTGAAAAAAACAAGATTACAATCGGACCACCAACACTAACAAGATTTGAAAAAGCAAGAATTATGGGAGCAAGAGCTTTGCAATTATCTTTAGGAGCACCACCATTCATCCCAATTCCAAAGACAGCACGAATATCATTAGATATTTCAATGGAAGAGTTGGAACAAAGAGTGATTCCAATTACAATCAGAAGAGTATTGCCAAATGGAGATTATCAAAATATTCCAATCGATTACTTTGAAAAATGAATCAATGGTCGATAAAACTTAAAAGAACATAAAATTTCTAAATATTGAATAATGCTCATGGAAGAGACAACTGAACTGCGTGGTCAAGAGCAGACCGAAAAGTCTGAGACTACAATACAAATTGGAAATTATCCTGTGATGGAAGCAGCTCTTGACGTCTTAACAATTTTGGGTAAAAAAACAAGAGTGATTCTTAAAGCAAAAGGAAACTCAATACCAAATGCAGTAGCAGTTGCAAATATCATTACAGAAAAAATGTTAAAAGGAAATTCCAAAGTAGAGAAAATCAAACTAGATACGACAGAGGCAGCAGGTATTGGGAATATGACCTCAACTATAGAAATTATTTTGGTTAAAAATTAGTAAACACTGCCAGGGCCTTTAAGAAGCATATTTTCACATTCTTTACAAACTTGTTCGTCTATATTAGATTCCAAATTGTGATGTATCTCACAAATCAATAGACTGGATTTGATATAATTGCAGAGTCCAATAAATTTAGACAGACTAGATGGAGTATAAGCCATGTCAGAAGAAAGACTATCACTTAACTCATCAATCATTGTAGCAACTTGTTTTTCTGCTAAGAGTTTTGCAATTAATGAAGGATCACCTCGCGTTCCACGAATATAATTACTGATTGCAGCTTGTGTAACCCCGAGCATTTTAGAAATTTCATCTTCTCGAATGTTATGATCTTCTGCAAGTTTTTTAGCAAGAATTGCTCGTAATGCAGGAATCAAAGTTTTAGATTCAATTTCAGCAGGAAGTAGCATTAATCCTCAAGAATTGGATAAAGAATTTAAAGTTTGCAATAAGATATTTTGGATTTACGCCCCATACTATCAGGCATATCTATTTTAATTTCAAAAATATCAAGAGGGTGTTGGAAAATTTTTCTGATAAAATTTACGAGGTTATGGAAAAAGCATGTAATGAAACCAAATCAGATTTGATTTCATTGTCAGGAGGATTAGATAGTTCAATCATAGCATATTTCCTAAGACAAAGAAAACCAAAAACTGTCACAGTAATTGCAGAAGATTTTGTTTCAACAGATTTGACATATTGTCAAATGATTTCAAAACAGATGGAGTTGCCACTAACAATTTACAATGTAAAAACATCTGAAATATTAGAAGCAATTGAAGAAACCATCAAAATTCTAAAAAACTTTAACGATATTGAGATTCGTAATAATGTTGTCATGTATTTAGCAATAAAATGGGCAAAAGAGAAAGGAGAAAAATCAATCATCACAGGGGATGGGGCTGACGAATTATTTGCAGGGTATAATTTTCTTAAAAATAAATCAGAAGAAGAACTAACAAGAGAAATTAAAAGAATTTGCTCCATAATGCATTTTCCTACACAGAAAATAGGCAAGGCATTAGGGGTTTCTATAGAATCACCTTTTCTAGATGAACAAATGATAAATTTGGCGGAAAAAATCCCAGTAAATCTCAAAGTTAAAAATGAAAATGAAAAAAGATATGGAAAATGGATTCTGCGTAAAACTTTTGAAAAGTATATTCCACAAAAAATTGCATGGAGAGAGAAAGCTCCAATGCAAGAAGGATCAGGAACTGCAGGATTGACAGACTTGTTTAATTCAATAATAGGCGAAGAACAATTCGTTGAAAAGAAACTAACAGTTGAGAAAACAGACAATGTTGTTATTAGAAGTAGAGAATCAATGCATTATTATGAAATTTTTAAAAAACTATTTGGAAGTCCAGTAGATCCTAAATCAGATGAAGTTTGTCCATATTGTAAGTACAACATAGGAAAATCAAAATTTTGCAGGATGTGTGGTGCTTTCCCCATCTAATTATTTTTATATTTACGCGGTTTTTTGATGAAAATTTTTCTGCATCCATTACAACAAAAATAGAATTTTTTTCCATCATGATCATGAATTAATGCTAGTTCCTCATCAAGTTCAATTCCACATACAGGATCTATTGGCACAAACTTTCCACTTTCAAATTCTATTTATAGATTCATCTAAAGAGAATTGAATGCGTAGACGCTTGTAAATGAATTATTGTATCATAAAATGTCAATTCTGATAGCATTATACGGTAAATTCTAGAAGAGGAGATTTTCTTTTATGTATGACATCAGATGGGGTGTTCAAAATATGTTCAACATCAGAAGGAATTATAGGATCCATTCCTGGATTAAAGGAATTCTCAACGATTGTGTCAATTTCTTGAGCTAATTCAGATATTGCCAAATAATCATACTCGAGTTTCTTGTCAAATTACATGTAATCAACTTAGACATCATTATCAATTAAGAAGATCAAAATGTTCTAAAACGGGAAATAAAATCTGTCTATGATTGAACTATTTTTAGAATTTTTTTAGGCAATGCGCCATAATCAGTATCAGGTTCTGATACGACATATAAAATATCATCATTAATTATTACACTTATCGCAAGTGCACGTTCACGAGAAGCCATTGCAAAATTTACAGGTCCAAGCTGTTTATCAAATTCCTTTCTCATTTTAACACGTAATGCAAGTTCCATGAAAATCATTTCATCATCCTTTTCACTTTCCAAGGGTTCGACATTTTCTTTCATTCCACCTGCAACTAAACGACCACGTTCATTAATAAGGCCAGCAAATCGAATTTTAGGATCTATGTTCAACACAGAATTGCAAATTTTGGTATAATCGTAAATTTTAGAAGACAAATCTAACTCTGTTTGAATCTAAATATCACTTATTTATTATCTTTATACAATTTTTTATGGCTAATAATTATGTAGTTAATCGTTTTACTAATGCAAGAAAATCAACTTCAGACATAGGGGCAATTTTTAGAATTTCCAGATTTTCAGATACATGTTCAGAAGATTTCTGACCTACAAGAGGTGCTAAAACTCCAGGAGTTGAGCGAATAAACTGCAATGCACGTAATGAGGGTTTCAAATCATCGAATTCAGGCATTACACCAGGCTGCAGTAATCGACCTTGCATGAAAGGAACACTAGTGAAGACACCAATTCCCAACATCACTGCAGACTCTAAAATTGAAACTTGTTTATCTCCAAGGGTTTGATTTTTTGAAAGTAATGCTTGATCAAAATTCATGTTGTAAGGCAATTGAATAAATCTAAAGCCATGATTCTCCCCACCAACTTTTTTTGCAAGATTAACAGTTTCCTCTAGTGAAAGATATTGAGGATTTTCTTTTGTAACTCGAAAACATTCCCAAGTTGCCATCCCATAAAATTTGATTTTCCCTTCTTTTCTTTTTTGTTCATACATTTCAAAGACAGACTCAAGATTTTTCATGAATTGTTCTTTTGATACATCTTTTATTTGTCCTTCAACTGCATTGTGTAAATACATTAAATCAATTGTCCCCACTCCAAGATTATCTAAACTTCTATCTAGCTGATCTGAAAGATATGGAACAGTCATACAATGATAGCCAGAGGTCACATCGCCTTCCTTGAGAATTCCTTTGTCAGTATATTCCTGTTTAACATACTCCCAAAAACCTAATTTGACATCAGCATCGTTAGTAAGATAGCCATTTTTCGAACTCAGGAAAATTTGATCACGTGTGATTTTACCGTCTTTAATTAATTCGTCAATTGCCTTTCCAACAGAACGTTCTGCTTTTTGAGAACGATAATTAATTGCAGTGTCAATTACATTAACTCCAGATAAAATAGATTGTTTTACTGCAGATGTAACTAATTCATCAGTTTTAGAATCTGGATCACCTAGATATGTACCAACACCGATATTGGAGATATGAAGATCTTGAAAAGTTCTAAAATTATCTGGGTTCACGCCTAAATTTTCAAGAAATTTTTCTGTACCTTCAGAGCTGGCACAACCTGAAATCATATTTTTTGAGATCCGTTACTAAATTTATGTCTAAAGTGTCAAATAGGAATTAAAAATCCAAGAATAAACAAAAGACCAGTAATTCTTCCAAACAATAATGTCGTAGACATGTAGGGGATTAGATTGTCAATGGAATCATAATTTTTCTGTAGACCGAAACCAGACTTTATCATTAATGGAATAGTAAAAAAACTCATCAAAGACAAAATAGGAAGCATGTGAGTAACAACTCCAAAAATAATTGCCAAGTAGGAGATTAGCGGAAAAATCCAAAATAATTTTGCTCCTTTTTGTTTACCAACTGCAATTACCAAAGTTTTCCTGCCTTTTGATTTATCAGCATCATGATCAGGAAAAGACGCGATAAAAAGCACTAAAGAAGACAAAGAACCAACAACAATCCCTGCCAGGACGGATTCAGAAGATATTTGGCCTGACTGAATAAATAAAGTTCCAACAACAATCAGGGCACCTTTTACAGCAACAAAAAATTCACCTAATCCAGAGTCGACAATTTTTGTAGAGTAAAAATAGATAGACAGTATTGCAAATCCCAAAATGATTGCTATAATAATTCCATCAGTGATTACAAAATAGCCCCCAATAACAGTACCCAGAATTAAAAACGCAATTCCTGCACGATAAACAGAAGAGGGTTTGAGTAATCCTTCAGGAAGTACACCAGTACCACCACTCATTTTTGTTCTTGTTGTTTTAGTATCAATACCTCGTTTGAAATCCCAAAAATCATTTAACAAATCAACACTTGCATGAAGTGCCATTACACCAGCAAAAGTCAAAAGCGCATCAAATACATCCAATGACGAGGTTTGCCACCAATTTAATGACAATCCAACTGAAACGGCAATTACAGACGCCAATAGGAATCTTACGCGTATAACACGAAACCAAACAGATATCACATCAACACTAGTAATTTTCAGTATAATATTCATGAGTTTAGGAACAAAATCTGTTTATATGAAAACAAGATGAAAAATGGGTGTGATCATAGGTGAAATTTCAGATAAAGACAAGAAAATAGAGTTGAAGGTAGAAATTTACTGTACAAATTGTGGTAAAAAAGTTCCAAGCGGATTAAAAGCAGGAGAAATATTTTCAAAAACAGAGGAATTCAAAATAGAGTTAAAAGAATTTATGAAAAATTATCTTTGTGGAATTTGCAGAGATAAAAAAAGAGTAACAAAACTAAAGAGTCAGAATTCCTCGTCCTCTTCCCAAGACCATTAAAAACATCAGATGTTAAAAATTTTGTAAAGACAGAATGAAAATATCATCATAATATATTCATAAATTTGAGTGTACCATTTTTAGAAATCGTTAAAAGGAACTTATTCCCAAAAATGGGAATGGCAATAGAAATCTATGACGAAAACAAGATTAGAGATCTTCCAGAAGGTCAAAGGTTTTCCACATGTGAACACATCATAAAAAACGACAGTGATGAATCTAAACGATGGGATGCAGTTTGGTTAATTGGAGAAAAGGCTAAAGAGCATGTTCACATTATTAGGTTGGATTGGTGCAGGCTAGAATGTTATTTCACAGATTAACAATCCCCACTATTTACAATACAAAAGAAAAACAGATTCAAAGACGAATCATATTTTAGTATACCATAAGATATCTGAATCTTAGAATGAACTTAGAATTAATTATGTAATTGAATTGTTAAATCAATGAATCATCACTGACTTCTATGGGTTTTCTTCCCATAAAACCAGAATCTTTCTCATGCCAAAATTTGATTTCAGTTTCACCGTATTTCCAGCATAGCCAAACTTCGTCTTTAAATCGTTTAGAGGGAAAATCCAGTAATCCCTGTTCTATGCTTTTGACCACCACGCCTGTGTTTTCCAATATTTCGACAGACTCATAGAATTTTGTGATTGCAGTGTTTAGGCGCTGTTTGATGTTAACATAAGATTCTAAGGAATTTGTAGTAGACATGCTAATTTGCAATTCTTGCTCTATTTTCTTAACTTCGTTATTTTTTGCTAAAGCATATTCAAATTTTTTTATCACATCAGGTAATGCATCATTTGCTTCATTTGGGGTAAAAAAAGCGAACATATGTATTCTTCAAAAATAGAGATTAAAAATCTTGGGTGCAGATTTATTAAGAAATATCTCATTAGAAATATTATGAGTGAAGAGCAATTAGAAGAAATAATTTTACAGACAATTAACGGGGCTGTTGCCACAATTCCTGCATATATGGAAGAAATTAATCAAAATAAAGAAACACTGAAGGTAGAAGATCCCAAAGAATTTGTTTACGGAATTGTTATGGGAATGGCATTAGGAATGAGTGGAGCTATACTCAGTGCGCAAAAAGAGATGCCAACGGCAGAAGATCAAATCAAAGTCAGAGACATAGTATACAAACACATTCCAGAAATCAGAGAACGAATTTTCAATTGATCGAATTTAATCAGAATGAAATAAATTTTCTAGATTCACTAGAAGAAGCAAGAATAGCAACATCACATAGAGACATTCCACATGTCAAACCAGTTTCATTTGCAAGAATAGAGAATGACATAATCATTGCAACAGATTACAACACAAGGACATATGCAAATATCAAGTTTAATCAGAATGTAGGAATTGTGATTGACATTTACAAATCAGGAGGACACAAGGCAATATGCATTCAAGGTAAAACAAAAGTCATCAAAAATGGAGAAGAATTCAAAAAAATTTACAATATTTTTTACAAAAAATTTCAATGGGTAAGAAAAGATCCTTGGAAAGAAAACGAATCTCCTTTTTTGAAAATCATCCCCAGAACAAAAGTTAGTTGGGGTTTAGATTAGAGAACAATTTTCTGTTCGATTTGTGAAAGAAAAGATTGAATCGAAAGAGGTTTTCTCAATATAGCATGAATACCAAAATTTAATAATTTTTGTGAACTCATCAGTAGGCCACTGACAATTACAACTTTAGATAATTCTGAGGATTTTCTTGATTTTAAATCTAAAAGAAAATCAATACGCCATACATGGGCATACACATATCAAGTAAAATCAAATCATATTCTTTGTATATTGTTAATTCCAAACCAGTCCTTCCATCAAGTCTGAAATCAGTTCATTTCATTACATACAATGAAATCAAATTAAGCAAAAAATAGAATATTTTCTTATATAATCATCAAATTGTCATTAATTCAAAATAAAGTGGAATAATTTTGAAAATTTCCTAAAATGGGACGTTTAATATAGGATAATCATATAAAGTATGAATATATGAGAAGAGAGAGCCTGATTAATTGGAGAATGCAAACATGACTAATTGTATAGTAATAGAAGATGATGAAAACATCATAGAACTAATTTGTGATATTTTAGAAATTATCAAGATAGACGTACTTGCAAAAGGAAATAATGGCAAAGAGGCAATAGAATTATATGAAAAACACAAACCAGATTTAGTATTCACAGATTTATCAATGCCAGGATTTGATGGACTATATGCAATAGAAAACATCAAAGCTAAAAACCCAAATGCAAGAATAATTGTAATAACAGGAAACCCAAATGAGGACGACAAATACATTTTAGATTTATTGGAAATACCAATCATAATCAAACCATTTGGTATCAACGTGTTAAAGCAAACAATAAAGCAAATCTCTTCTACAAGAACATTACCAACAAATCCATTAGAAATAAAATACAAATTTGTAGACAAGTATGATTACTACACATGCATAGTAAATTATGAACAATACATGAATTTTAGAAAATTACCAATTATACAAGAATGTGAAATAATAAAAAAGAGTAGTAAAAATATAGAATAGAAAAAAGATGAAATGGAAAAAGCATTAACCAGTGCAAAAAGAAATGACATCACACAGATTCAGGAATTATCCCAAGTGCTTACTGACGGAGGAACAAGATACTAGCAATAGTATCAAGTAATAAACATCATGACAGACATTGATCAATTATTTGCAGCAGCAATTGAAAAAACAATACAAGAGAATCTTGGAGACACAACATTTCACAGCATTCAAAATAGGTTGTTTGAAAAATATGGAATATCAATAACAGAGTCCATAAAAGATTTTGAGAAGATAGATTCAGTTTTAACAGAATTTTTTGGTTCAGGTGCAAAAGGTTTAGAGAAGAGATTCTTAGATAATATTTGTACAATTAAATCTAAAAAAGACAAAATCGAAAAAAGATTCACCATATTAAATTCAGAAATCAATCAATCCATCATCAAAGCATTCAGTGACGATGAAATGTCAAAAATTCTCAATGCTTCAATAGGCGAACCATGTGCCATATCAGAGATTTTAGAAAAATTGGAAATTCCAAAGACCTCAGGGTATAGAAAAATCAATTTTTTGATAAACAAAGGTCTGTTAATCAAAGTAGGACATGAATTTACAGAGAATAGACGAACTGTGGATAAATACAAATCATTGTTCGATAATGTAAATATCGATTTTAACAACAAGATCATTGTAAGCGTTCAGTTTACGCCAGAGATCATAATGAAAAGCTCAGTTCTTCAGACAATATACAATAAATAAATTTCTAGACTAAAACAAAATTATTTCAAACCTTTTTCCAAGACCTCGTTGATGATTCTTGAAAAGCTAACAGTTGAAGAAGATTCCTTTATTTTTTTTGCCTGTAATGCTCTTAATTTTTTTGCAATATCACTATTAAGCATAATTGTTAATCTTTCTGCCATACAGAATTTAGAGCATAAGAGTATTTCAACATTTAGAGATTCTATATTTACAAACATGTCAAAGAACATAGAATATTCCCGTTTATGGAAATGATGTTTGTCAAAAAAGATGCAATACTTTGATAGTCATGGAAAGATATATCACAATAGTACATACATGAAAAAATATGAACAAAATAAAGTGCTCACACATACTAGTTGAAAAACAAAGTGAATCATTGGCAATTTTAGAGAAAATCAAAAATGGCGAAAAATTTGGAAAATTAGCTAAAGAGTTTTCAACAGATAAAGGAAGTGGGAAAAAAGAAGGAAATTTAGGATATTTTACCAAAGGGATGATGGTCAAACCATTTGAAGATGTAGCGTTCAAACTCCAAGTTGGAGAAATTTCAGATCCAGTAAAAACAGAATTTGGGTATCACATCATCAAAAGACTAGGATGATTTAGATAATTTTGATTGTTTTATCTTCTCAAAATCATCATTGATTTTCTGACTAATTTTCTCAGTCTTTAATGATCTCTTTATGAAACTTTTTCTCTTTTCGGATTAAACCTTTCATTTCTTTAGATTTGTCAAGATTTATCATCAAATTATCATGTAAAGGAAAAGACTTTCAACAGCATTATCATTATCAATTTCAATACCTAAAAAACCAAAACAAAATACACAACATTTTTTTCAGTAAGTAATTTAAAATCAACATGGTTTTAACAGCCAAAATGTTAGATGAAATTTTAGATAATCTTGATACATCTATAGAAAACTTGGCAAGAGAATCGTTTGGAAATTTTGAGGGACCCGGAGGATTTGAGGAAATCCAAGTATTTCTTCAAAGCCAATTTGACATAAGATTAGAAAATAGTCTTGCTGTAAAAAATAGCAGCATTCATCATTTAGAATCAGGAATGAAAAATAAAATCATTCAAAGAAAACAATTGATAATTAATAGAATTAGCAAACAATACAAAAATTAAAGAAATGCATCCAGACCTTGTTTTTTGGATTCAGCGTGTTGATTTTTTTCTAAAACTTGAGTCATTTTATCTCCCATGGATTTGGCAGCAGTTATTTTTCTTTTCCCAATCCAATAGTAAGTTTCATCAATAGTATTTTTTGCAATTAGAACTACTAGTTTACCAATATCTTTTCGGCCAGTTCTTCCTCGCCTTTGAATAAATCTTACAGAACTAGGGACATTGTCATAAAAGATTACCTGGTTTACTTCTGCAATATCCAAACCTTCTTCGCCTACACGAGTGGCAACTAATACTTGGAACAATCCATCACGGAATTTTTGCACTGTTTCGATTTGTTTTTTTTGTTTTAATCCTGTATCGCCTGCCTTTCCAATCAAGATTCCAGCACTGATCCCCAATTCAGTCAATTTGTTGAAAATTAAATCTACAGAATCGCGATAACTAGTAAAAATCAAAGCTTTGCCAGGAACAGAATCAATAATTTCCTTTAATTTAGGAATTTTTGAATGTTCGATTCCATGTGCCTGTGCTTCTTTTGCCAATTCTATTGCTTTTGTGAAATTAGGATCAAGTTCAAACAAATCCTTTACGCCCACACCTTTTTTTGCTTTAGTCCGTTCACAGAATTTTAAAAAAGGAGTAATCCCATGAGCTTCAAGCATACTTAATGCATAATGAATTCGGATGGCAGTAAAAAGAGGCTTTGCAGAACGCCTATTTTGATTTAATACAAATTGTCTAATTCGTAATAATGCAGAAAGAGATTGTTGTTCAGCTAGACGAATTCCATTTTTTCTTAACAAATCATATCGTTCATCTAATGCAGTTTTTAACAATGTTTGAATTATTTTTAGTTCAGGTGGGAGTTCTACATTAATCCACTCAGTATTAGTTTCTTGAGTATAGGGTTTTACATCGAGACTATCTTCTGTTTTTTCTGCAACTCTGGAAATTCTTAGTTTTGTCAAGATTTCAGTAGCTTTTTCTTTTTCACTAGGCAGTGTTGCTGTCATTCCAACAATTCGAGCAGGACTATTTTCAAACCATTTAGCAATTCCAGAATAAGCATAATCTCCAATGGTTCTATGAACTTCGTCAAATACTACAAGACTAAATTGATCTGGAGAAACTATTTCACGATTCAAATCATTTCTAGCAATTTCAGGAGTAGCACAAACAACGCTATTATTCCATAACTTTGTTCTTTTTTGGATTGTGTCTTCGCCAGTAATAATAGAAATATCATCTAAGGTCAGATTATTTTTTAAAAATTCATAATGTTGATTTACTAAAACTCTAGTTGGAGCTAAAAACAGAATACCACCAGACCCCTTTGTCAAATATTCAGAAATGACATGTAATGCAACTGCAGTTTTTCCTAGACCAGTAGGTAAAACAACTATACAATTTTCTGAAATTGCTTGATTTGCAAGATCAATTTGATAATCCCTTTTTTCTATAGAATCTTGTTTAACATATTTTTTTTTAATAAATTCAGTCATTTGTCAATTAAAGAATAAGATTTATTGATTTTATGCTTTCGTGTAACAAAAAACTATCCACCACTCAACAATAGATAAAGAATTCATGAAAAATAGGCACGAAATATTCAAAATTTCGACATAAGTAATTTTTGAATCTCAAAAATAGGTATTTTGATCATCTATGTCTAAACCCGAATCATCATCTGAGGAAACAGAGAGGGTGAGGAAACTCAAAGAAGAGTTACAGACAGGGTATTTGGAATTAGCTATAAAGAAAGAGAATTATAAAAAGAATAAAAAAAATCAAAACAAAAATTGATGTTTAAAAAACAATCAAAATACAGAATAGCCAATCATCAAAAAATTTGAGACATATTTTTGATCGCAATTAAATCTACACCAGCGTGATCCATATATGGAGCAGGTTAACAGAATTTGTATGAGTTCTTTTGATAGACCAAACTGGGATGAATATTTTATGTTACAAGCAGAACTTGCCAAACTTCGTTCAAATTGTATGACAAGGCAAGTTGGGGCAGTAATTGTAAGAAACCACAGACAACTGGCAACAGGATATAATGGAACACCACCAGGAATCAAAAATTGTTTTGAAGGAGGATGTAAAAGATGTCAGTTGAGAATGGAAGGGAAAATAGAATCAGGGGCATCATTAGACAGATGTTTGTGCAACCATGCAGAAGCAAATGCAATCATGCATTGTGCAATTCTAGGAATAGAAGCAGGTATAGAAGGAGCGGTTCTATACACGACGTTTGTCCCATGTTTGGAATGCACAAAAATGGCAATCACTATAGGAATTAGAAAATTTGTTTGTCTTGACGCATATCCTGAAACAGATTATGATTTGCTAAAAGAAGCAGGAGTGGAAGTGATCAGTCTAGATAAAAATAAAATTAGAAAATGGGCAAAAGCACTAGTAAGCGAATACAGTAATTCAGAGTGAGAAAATGCAAGTAAGTTTGCCAGATACTAAGAAAATTGAATCAATGCCGGCATCAATGTTAGTGTCAGCAACATATGACAACATTTCAAAATCAGCTGTTTTAAAATTCTATGATCCAGAATCTAAAAAATTATTCTTGTGGAAAGATGAAACAGAACATAAACCATATTGTTATTCAAGGTTATCTCCAGATGAATTAGATTTTCTCCAAGAGAGAGATGATATTTTAGAAATCAAATCAGTTCAAAGATATGATTTAATGAAAGATAAAGAAATAGACATGTCAAAAATTACTGTTGCAGATCCTTTAGCAATTGGTGGGACTGCAGGAGACAAAAGCATAAGAAATGTGATTGAAACGTGGGAATCAGATATCAAATATTATGAAAATTATCTGTATGATAGAAAATTAATTGTTGGTAAATACTATGAAGTTACAAATGGAGAGCTAAAACCACATGATCTAGAAATTTCCGATGAAGTAAAACTTGCATTGAAAAGTTTGTTGTGGGATAAAGTAGATAGTGAAAGTATGGTTGATGCAGAAGAATTTAAAAAATATATTTCAGAATGGGCAGATTTGCTAAACCAACCAATACCAAAAATAAAAAGACTTAGTGTAGACATTGAAGTAGAAGCAGAGATAGGACGTATTCCTGATCCAAAACTTGCAGAAAAAAAAGTCACCGCAATCGGATTGAAAGGAACGGACGGATTTGATCAGATTTTTGTGCTCAAAACAGAAGGAACTGAAGAAGGGACAAACGAGTTAGAGCAGAGTATCAAAGTCACATTTTATGAATTAGATAAAGAAAAAGAAATGATTCAAGATGCATTTGAAATAATGAAGACATTTCCATTTGTGCTTACATACAACGGAGATGAATTTGATTTGCCATATCTTTACAATAGAGCAGAAAGATTAGGAGTAAAAAACTCAGAAAATCCACTATACATGATGAGAGATTCTGCAACATTGAAAGAAGGAGTTCATCTTGATTTGTACAAAGTTCTTTCAAACAGATCATTTCAAATTTACGCATTTAGTCAAAAATACACTGATTTTTCTCTAAACAGCGTATCAAAAGCATTGTTAGGCAAAGAAAAAATAGATTATGGATTAGAATTTGACGAGTTATCCCTCTATCAGACTGCAAATTATTGTTACAATGATGCTCTTCTAACATACGAGTTAACCAGTTTCAACAAAGATTTGATGATGGATCTACTTGTAATCATTGCAAGAATTGGGAGAATGCCAATTGATGATATTGCAAGAATGGGAGTGTCGCAGTGGATTAGGAGTTTATTGTATTATGAACATAGACGAAGAAATTGTTTAATTCCAAAGCGAGAAGAATTGCAAAGAAGATCAGAAGGAGTAATGTCTGATGCAGTAATCAAAGACAAAAAATATCGGGGAGGACTAGTTGTAGAACCAAAAGAAGGAATTCATTTTGATGTGGTTGTGATGGATTTTGCAAGTCTATATCCAAGCATCATCAAAGTCAGAAATCTATCTTATGAAACAGTAAGATGCCCTCATGAAGAATGCAAGAAGAATACAATTCCAGGAACAAATCATTGGGCATGTACAAAGAAAAACGGTTTAACATCGATGATTATCGGCTCGTTGAGGGATTTGAGGGTGAATTATTACAAGAGTTTATCAAAAAAAGAGACATTAACGGATGATCAAAGACAGCAATATACAGTAGTCAGTCAAGCACTCAAAGTAATTCTAAATGCCAGCTATGGGGTAATGGGAGCTGAAATATTTCCACTTTATTTCCTACCAGTAGCAGAAGCTACGACTGCAATTGGAAGATATACAATTTTAGAAACAATCAAAAAATGTGAAGATACAGGTATTGAAGTTCTATACGGAGACACAGATTCGTTATTTATCAAAAATCCAACTAAAGAGCAAATTCAGATTGTAATAGAGCAAGCAAAAAAAGAACACGGTGTAGATTTAGAGATAGATAAGACATACAGGTATTGTGTACTAAGTAATAGAAAGAAAAACTATCTAGGAGTAACAAAGGATGGCAAAGTAGATGTCAAAGGATTAACAGGGAAAAAATCACACACGCCTGCATTCATCAAAAATTTGTTTTATGAATTAATTGATGTTTTATCAAGAGTTCAAACGATAGAAGACTTTGTAAAAGCAAAACAAGAAATCACTGAAAAAATTGCAACGTGTGGTAAAAAAGTGGAAGCAAAAGAGATCCCATTAAAAGACTTGACATTTAATGTAATGTTAAGCAAGTCACCGTCAGAATATGTAAAAACAATTCCTCAACACATAAGAGCAGCTAAGCAATTAGAATCAATCAGAGAAATAAAAAAAGGAGACAAAATTTCATTTATCAAAATACTAAACAAGCCAGGTGTGAAGCCAGTAGAGCTGGCAAAAAAAGAAGAGATTGATTCTAAAAAATACATGGAATTTATGGAGTCAACATTAGAGCAAATAACATCCTCGATGGATTTGGATTTTGATACAATGTTAGGAAAACCAAAGCAAACAGGATTAGATGAATTCTTTTGGAGTTAATGTGAAAAATGGAAGTTGATGGAACACTTCTAACACTGTTAGGAATAGCAGCAGGAATTTTAATTTTAATGGGATGGGTTGAACAAATCTACAAAGGATACAAGACTAAAAGACTCAAGGATGTTTCCAAATTTTTAATGATTTTCATCGCAGTCGGTTCAATATTGTGGCTAATTTATGGCATCATTGTTGAGGACATATTCATAATTGGAACAAATACGTCAGGATTGATTCTGATGATAATTGTTTTAGGGATGAAAAGAAGATACGACATTCAAGCCAAAACACCATAATCAAGGAATAAATACAATACAGAAAATTTCAAAAAAAGATGTTTGTAATTAATTGTAAAAACTATGAAGAGATTGCAGGAGACAAAATAGTAAAATTTGTAAAAACAGCAGAAAAGATTTCTAAAAAATATAAAATAAAAATAGCAATATCACCACCACAGCATCTAATTGGCACAGTGTCAAATAGTTCAATTCCAATTTTTGCTCAACATGTTGATGACTCAAAAGTTGGAAGCACCACAGGATTTATGATTCCAGAATTATTAAAAAAATCCAAAGTCAAAGGATCATTGATCAATCACAGCGAACATAGAATTTCAAGTAAAGAAATCGAAAAATTAATTGTAAAATTAAAAGAATTAAAAATGATATCAATTTTGTGTGTAAAAGATGTTGCAGAAGTCAAAAAATATGCAAGATTAAATCCAGATTATATTGCAATAGAACCTCCAGAGTTAATTGGATCTGGTAAAGCAGTGTCTAAAGAAAAACCAGAATTGATTACCAAGGCAGCAGAAGCAGTAAAGAATGCAAAAAATAATACAAAATTACTTTGCGGTGCAGGGATTGTATCAGGCGAAGACGTCTCAAAAGCAATAGAGTTAGGATCAAAAGGAATTCTAGTAGCAAGCGGGATCATAAAAGCAAAGAATTGGGACAAGATAATGACAGATTTTGCCAAGTCAATGGTTTAATACCCCCTTTCTAAGATTGGTTAATCGTAAAAATGAAACCAGTGTATGCGTTTGAAGAAGCAGATAGTAAAAAAAGAATGCTTCTAGGTGGAAAAGGAGCAGGATTAAGCGAAATGACTCGGCTGAAACTACCTGTGCCACCAGGATTTACAATTACAACCGAAGTTTGTAACAAATATTATGAAAATGACAGAAAATTGCCAAAAGATGTCATGCCAGCAGTAATGAAAAATATTGCTAAAATGGAAAAAAAGACAGGCAAAAAATGGAATTCGACTAAAAACCCATTATTAGTATCAGTTCGTTCTGGCGCAGCAATCTCAATGCCAGGAATGATGGACACAATTTTGAATTTAGGGTTAAATGAAAAAACGGTAGAAGGTTTTGCCGAACAAACTAAAAACCCACGATTTTCATGGGATTCATATCGAAGATTTATCCAATTATTTGGAAAAGTAGTATTTGGTGTAAATGATGAGAAATTTGATCATGTATTAGATGCTGCAAAATCCAAACAAGGGGTTACAGACGATAGTAAATTAAACGTAGAATCACTAAAATCAATAGTATACGAATACAAAAAAATTTGTGAAGAACACACCAAAAGGAAATTTCCAGATACGCCTGATGAACAACTAGTGTTATCCATAGAAGCTGTTTTCAAAAGTTGGATGGGTGAGAGAGCAATTGTTTATCGTGAAAAAAATAACATTACAAAAGATATCGCTAATGGGACTGCAGTGAATGTAGTTACAATGGTTTTTGGAAATATGGGAGATGACAGTGCAACAGGAGTAGTATTTACAAGAAATGGACATAATGGTAAAAAAGAGATAGAAGGAGAATACCTCATCAATGCGCAAGGAGAAGATGTTGTTGCAGGAGTAAGAACAGGAAAGAGCATCGAGATGTTGAAAAAAGACATGCCAAAATCATATAAAGAATTAAGCAGCGCATGTGCCAAATTAGAAAAACATTTCAGAGAACCTCAAGATATAGAATTCACTATTGAGCAGGGGAAATTTTACTTATTACAAACCAGAACTGCAAAAATGAGTGCAGCAGCATTAGTAAAAACTTCAGTAGATATGGTAAAAGAAAAATTAATTGATAAAAATAAAGCACTTACAAGAATTCCTGCACAACAATTAGAGGCATTATTGCATAGAACAATGGATGAATCAAAAATTAAAAATTTTAAACAGTTGGCAAAAGGAATTGCAGCATCCCCAGGAGCTGCAAGTGGCATAGTGATATTCGATGTGAAAAAAGCAATAGAGCTAGGAGATACAGGCAAAAAGATCATCCTAGTAAGAAAAGAAACAAAACCAGAAGATGTGCCTGCATTCTTTTCATCAGAAGGAATTTTGACTAGTTTAGGAGGTAAATCATCTCATGCAGCAATTGTTTCAAGAGGAATGGGCAAACCATGTATTGTAGGATGCCCAGAATTGAAAATTAATTATGAAACTAACACATGTACTGCAAACGGAATAACGATCAATGAAGGAGATACAATTTCTATTGATGGAAGTGCAGGCACTGTATTTGTCGGAGAAGTTCCAACAGTAGAACCAAAAGTCACAAAAGACTTTGAACAAATTTTAGACTGGGCCCAAAAGGCAAAAAAAATAGGAATTAGAGCAAATGCAGATACCCCAGAAGGAGCAAAACTTGCAAGACAGTTTGGAGGCCAAGGAATTGGATTGTGCAGAACAGAAAGAATGTTCAACGGTAGTGATAGAATCAACTTGTTTGTAGAAATGATAATGGCTGAAAACATTGAAGAAAGAAGCAAGATATTGAAAAAATTAGGCCAACTACAAAAAAGTGACTTTATGGAAATTCTCAAAGCCATGGAAGGTTATGAAGTGACAATCAGACTACTAGATCCACCATTACATGAATTCTTGCCAAACCCAGAAGAACTAGTTGAAAAAATTCAAAAGTTAGAATCAAAAGGTGATACAAATGAAATCAATCAAGCAAAAATAGTTCTAAAAAGAGCAAGGGAGCTTGCAGAGATTAATCCTATGATGGGACATAGAGGAGTTAGAGTAGGAATTACATATCCTGAAATCTATGAAATGCAAATTCGTGCAGTCTTTGAAGCACTAGTAGAATTGACAAAGAAAAAAGTAAAGGCACATCCTCAAATCATGATTCCACAAATTAGCAGCATTGCAGAGCTAAACCACATCAAGAAAATTTATGATTCCATAAAGAAAGAGATAGAATCAGAACACAAAATGAAACTAAAGATAAACTTTGGAACTATGATCGAAGTTGTAAGAGCAGCACTAACGGCAAATGAACTTGCAACTACTGCAGAATTTTTCAGTTTTGGTACAAATGACCTCACACAAGGAACATTTAGTTTCAGCAGAGAAGATGTTGAAGGAAAATTCCTTCCTGAATATATGGAAAAAGAACTTCTAGAGAGAAACCCATTCCAGTCAATTGATGTAAACGGTGTAGGTAGCCTGATAAAAATGGGTGTGGCAGCAGGAAGAAGTCTCAGACCAAATATGGAGGTAGGAATATGTGGAGAACATGGAGGAGATCCTAGTTCAATCAAATTCTGCCATAATGCAGGCCTAAGTTATGTCAGTGCATCACCCCATAGAATTCCTATTGCAATAGTTGCAGCAGCACAAGCAGCTATTGAGGAACCAAAAACCAAATCAAAGAAAAAGAGAAAATAAATTTTTAAATTAATCATAATAATCTCATAGTCAATTGCTACCTAGAATTGATTCAATCAAACAGATTAGACAGAAAATAGGCATCACCCAGAAGAAACTTGCCGCAATGACAGGAGTGAGTACATCCATGATTAACCAAATAGAATCAGGAAGAAGTCAGCCAAGTTATGAAACAGCAAAGAAGATTTTTGAGAGTCTCACGCAATTAGAAGGAGAATCATCATCCCATACAGCAGGAGATTTCTGTAGTAAAGACATTGTTAAACTAAAACCCACAAACACATTACATGACGCAATCAAGAAAATGCATCAATTGTCAATTAGTCAGATTCCTGTTTTTGATAATTCTGATGTAGTAGGAGTGGTATCAGAAGATGGGATTGTAAAGCATCTTGCAGATTTGGGGGAAGCAGAATTGAAAAAAGCAAAATTGGCAGACACGATGGATTCGGTGCCACCCATAGTGGATTTTGATACACCTGCAAACGTACTAGTCCCGTTAATCAGATATTCAAAATGCATCCTAGTTTCAAAAAAATCAAAAATCATCGGAATAATTACAGCATCAGACACTTTGAAAATGATGGAATGACTATTCTTTAGGATGGGAACAAAGTTCTGCCAAAACACCATGAAGTGATTTTGGATGAATGAAAGTGACTTTAGTTCCTGCAGAACCCGGTCTAATTTTTCCTAAGAATTGAATTCCGCAACCCTCCATTCTTTCAACTTCACCTTCAATATTATCAGTATCTAATGCCATATGATGTAATCCCTGTCCTTTTTTATCCAAGAATTTTTTGATTGGGCTTTCATCGTTTGTAGGTTGCATTAACTCCACTCTAGCATTCTCTAGATGTAAAATTGCAACTTTGACACCTTCAGATTCAACTGTTTCAAATTCAATGTCATCTACACCCAAAGCTTGTTGGTAAATCTTGGCAGATTCTTCAACGTCATTTACTGCAATAGCAATATGATCAATTTTCATCTAAAATACTTCTTTAACATGCAGTATTAATGGATTTATTTTATATGGAATTTTAAAGGATTAAACTAATTTTCAAAAATCCATGACTTTACTGAATTCAATAAAGAATAATGAGAAAAAATGAGAAAGAAATCAGTAAAAAAGATTATTTTGTTTTAGTTTTTTCGGATTTCTTTGTTTCTTTCTTAGCTTTGTTTGAGGTTTTACTCATGTTGCAGTATATTTACACTATATAATAAAACAGAAATTAGTTGACTTTATTCTGAATTAGATCAATTATTCAGAATATCATAATCATGAATTAAAACACTACTTGCTCGTTCAATGTTGTAGGTAAAACCAAGCTGAGAGACACCCAAAACCAAATTAATTATTCTGTGTAATGAACCAGCAAAGTTTTATCCATGACGGGATGAACTGCTATAATTTTTTCATTTTTTTCTGCTAAAAAATCATTTACTACATCCTGAAGAAAAACTCCCGGTTTTAATTCATTAGCATCAAAATATTTTATTTTGTGAACCATATGTAATGTGAAGGGATACTAAGATATAACAATAAAGAAATGCTATTTTTCTTTAATGGAAAATCCACAATGATTACATAATTCATGTTCTGAAACAAGATACTGCAAACCACAATTTGAACAAATTACATAGTTTTCCATATAGATTAAATCAAAGAGACTCATAAGAACTACTTGTTTGGTGAGCACTAATCTGTACAAGATTTACATCCACAATCAAACATGCCAGCTTTGCCCATGCATTGATCATGATGTTCGTTATAGCATTTATTGCAAATAACCATTTTTAGTTCCACTGATGTGAGTTTTTTCATGGTCAAGCACTTTGTAAAAAGTATCTGAATATCCATCCCATTTGAATTTACAATTTCTACAAGAGTATTTCATTTTATTTTGTTAAATCCTCTTTTTTCTTTTCAGACTCTTTGAATGCATTTACATCGTCTGTTGTTTTGGTTTTACAAGAACCAAATTTCAGTTTTTCAATTATTTTTTTAAACATACTTCCATTAGATTCTCGATGGTATAAACTGGCGTATTGATATTATTTCATGACTGATTTTCCTAAATACTAGTGTAACATACAACAGTATGAATTGTCATAAAATTAGTGAACCACATGTTTGGAGGTATTCCAAACACAACAGAATCCGTAGATATCTAAAGTGCAAATCCAGAATCCAGATCACGGAAAAAGAATATCATCTCAAATGGGGCATACACGAAAAAATTTCAAAATAGACTCCACACAGTAAAAGAGATCAATAATCTATAGAAAACATATTCATGAAAGGTCTAATTAAAAGACCTCTTTTGGACGATACTCTCCAAATACTTCTCTGAAAGTATTGCTGATTTCACCAGTTGTTGCAAAGGCTTTAGCAGCAGTAACGATGTATGGCATGAGGTTTTCTTCAGTGTCAGCTGCACTCTTCATTGCAGATAATGCCTTTTCTAATTTCTTTGAGTCTCTTTCAGCACGTAATTTTTTGAGTGCTTTCTTCTGTTGTACTTCTATTCTACCATCAATTCTCAATAATTCTGGTTGTTCTTCTTCTTCAGCATATTTGTTAACACCCACAATAATTCGTTCACCATCATCAGTTTCTTTTTTAAGTCGGTAGGCATTTGCCCTAATTTCAGACTGGAAGAAACCTTTCTCAATTGCTTTTACAGACCCGCCCATTTTTTGGATTTTTTTCAGATATTTCCATACGCCATCCTCAATCTGATCACATAGTTCCTCAAGATAGTAAGAACCAGCGAGAGGATCAGCAGTCTTTGTAATTCCACTTTCATGTGCAACAATTTGTTGAGTTCTAAGAGCAATTTTTGCAGATTCCTGAGTAGGAAGAGCAAGTGCTTCATCTCTAGAATTAGTATGTAATGATTGTGTGCCACCAGCGACAGCTGCCATAGTTTGAATGGCAACCCTGACAATGTTATTGTTAGGTTGCTGAGCAGTCAAAGATTCGCCACTAGTTTGAGTATGGAATTTTAATTGTAATGAACGAGGGTTTTTTGCATGAAACATTTCTTTTAATATTTTTGCATAAACTTTTCTTGCAACTCTAAACTTTGCAACTTCTTCAAAGAACTCTATAGTACAACAAAAGAAGAATGAGAGTCGAGGTGCAAAGTCATCAATTTTTAATCCTTTATCAATACAAGTTTGAATGTATGCTATTGCATTTGCCAAAGTAAATGCAACTTCTTGTGTGGCAGTACATCCAGCTTCTCTCATATGATATCCAGAAATTGAAACAGGATACCATGAAGGAACTTTTTCTGCACAAAACTCAATCATATCACCGATTAATCGCATTGATGGTTGTGGAGGATAGATGTAGGTATTTCTTGCAATGTATTCTTTGAGGATATCATTTTGTGTAGTTCCACGCAGTTCGGTGCTTTTGAAGCCTTGTGATTCCCCTACTGCAATATAATATGCAAGTAACGTAGATGCAGTAGAGTTAATCGTCATTGATGAACTCACTTTGCCTAATGGAATACCATCAAAAGCAGTCATCATATCTTTGATTGATGTGATTGATACACCAACTTTTCCAACTTCGCCTTCAGCTTGAGGGGAATCAGAATCATACCCAATTTGAGTAGGTAAATCAAATGCCATACTTAATCCAGTCTGACCCTTTTCAAGCATGAATTTGAATCGCTCATTTGTAAGCTTGGCATCACCAAATCCAGAATATTGTCTCATGGTCCAGAATCGTTCACGGAACATTTCGGGGTGAATTCCCCTAGTGAAAGGATATTTTCCTGAATCCTCTACAGGTCTCTTTTTGGTGGATTTTTGATAAATACGTTTTACTGGAAAAGAAGAATCTGTGAAAATCTTCTTTTCAGTAGTTTTAGTTTTGGATGATTTTTTTGCAGCCATGATATCACTTTAACAAAGATTTTGTGATTTTATCTCCTGCTTGAAATGGATCAATGTCTTTTGATTGTAATTTTTTAAGATATTTTGAAAATGTTTTATCAGAAACCAGCATATCATCAATCTTCTCTTTTATGTTATTTAAAACAATATCTTTTAGTTCGGCCTCAAGACGCTCGTTATTTTTAATATCTTTAAATTTCTTTTTAGATTTCATCAAATCTTTCAAAGTTTTTGCAAAAACAGTAATTCCAGAATTTTTTTTGACAGATGTTTTCAGAATTATAGGGTTTCTATCAGAATCTCCAATAAAATCACGTACTGCGTCAAAAAGTTGGTTGGTTCCACTAAGATCACTTTTGTTAACAAGATAGATATCTCCAATTTCAGTTAAACCTGCTTTGATAGTCTGAATGCTGTCACCAGTATTTGGATTAAAAACAACAACAGTGATATCAGCAATGTTTGAAATTTCTACTTCTGTTTGGCCAGCACCTACACTTTCAATAATTATGGGATTGAATCCAGCATATTCTAAAACACGGATGCTATTTCGCAAAGAACGAGAAACAGCTCCAGTTGCACCTCTTGATGCAATACTTCTGATATATGTACCAGAATCTGTAGATTCACTCATTCTAACTCTATCTCCCAGTATTGCACCTCCTGTGACATGGCTTGTAGGATCAACTGCCAAGACGGCAGGTTTTGTGCCTAATTTTTTTAAAGCCATGGCAGTTTTGTTAATCAATGAACTTTTACCAGCTCCTGCAGGTCCAGTAATACCAATAATCGAAGAGGTTCCACTATCTTTGAAGATTTTCTGTAATAGTTTTTTTGCTTCAGTTTGATCATTTTCAACAATAGTTATTGCTTTAGCAATTGCGCCACGTTTACCTTTTTTGAGATCAGCGAGTAAATCCACGATACAGTAAATGATTCACAGGTGCAATAAAATCTTGTGTACTATTATTTACTTAACGGAATATAGGCACAATGGGGTTTAAAATAATAATCAAGAGTGAAAGTCAAGACGTACAGTAATCTAGATACTGGTATCTCTAACTCTCAAAAATAATTAGAACACTTGATCTTTAAACCTTTACTATTGAATAAAAAATGAATCCCCTCTTATTTTGAGTTTAGAATCTAAATGGCATCTTCATTCCATTCTTTAGTCCATCTAAGAATCCAATAATAATTCAATGGAAAAATAAAGTAAAGCAATAATGCCATGAAAGAAAATTCCGAGAATTGCATTTCATTATTGAAGTGTTTGAAGTTAATGATGATATTTCATCTGTTAGAAACTATGTTTTTTGGGATAAACGCCCATGAATCTAATTCATAAATTCAGATAGTTTCATCTAGTTTATGAGGGCATTTACCAATTTTACCTTTAGCAGAATTACAATTAATACAAAGAACTTGATAGCCTTTAGGGAAATTCTCACGTTTAAGGAATTGATAGAAAATCTTACTGCTAAAACTTCTAGAATGTCCATGATGTTTCCTACCTAATTTATGATCAATAGATAATCCATCTATGTTATCAAATCCACAACAACTGCAACAAGGTTTTCCATTACTGTACTTTTCCATTACATCAGATTTTAGCTTATGACCATACCTATTTTCTCGAATTGTAGCCTTGTTAGTTGATTTTTTATCTTTTCTTCGTTTTTTAACTTCTTTAATCATATTACAATTATAACACAATACACGATAACCTGACGGAAAATTATCTTTTTTCAGTATTCTGTATAACGCACTTGATGATGTTTCTCTATTATGTCCATACTCTTTTCTTGGTTTAATATGGTCTATTGTCATAAAGGCTATTTTATTTTCCTTACATTCCTTACACTCAATTTTTCCTTTTGAGTAATGATTAAGGCATAGCATTTTATTTTTTTGATATGTTTCTTTTGATGCTTGATTGTTTTCTTCTCGATGAGATTTACGCCATTGATTTAGATATTCAATAATAGAATCATGATTTTTTATTCGATATTGTTTTGCATCTTCAAGAATTTTAGGTTTATTTTTCAGATAGTATATTTTTGAATTATTCTTTAGTTTAATTTTATTTTTCTCACGATATTCTTTCCTGTATTCTTTCTCTCTCTTAGGATCTTTGAATGGCATTACTTTCTATTCTATCTAAGATTCAACTTAAGCATATTGAAAAATATCTGAAACAGTATTTTCATTCAGTAAACGTAAACTTAATGCGCATAACGGTCATTCGGGAAAACCTTGTAGAAAGTGCGGGGTTCCGTTCAAGGTAGGCGATGATATGTTTCGTAAGAAAAACCCGTATAGACATTATCATTTAGAATGTTGGAAGGCTTTGTATCAATGACTAAGCGCTGTTGTCAAAATGGAACCTATTATCAGTGCAAATGATGTTAATTGTAAATCTCCATCAAAATCTTGCATATACCCATAAACTTGCCAAACTTTCTTTGTTGATTTACGGTGATTGATTCCTCTTCCTCTCTTTGTCCATACTTTACCTACTGAAATTGGGAAAAATTTGTCTAGTTTGTAAAGTGCTGACTGGATGTTTTCAATTTCCTAATGCTAACTTGGAATAATTAGTAGAGATAGTTATTAA
>NZ_JBSWSR010000003.1:0-170149 GCF_054095695.1 Candidatus Nitrosopumilus sp. bin_6a | reverse complement strand
TCACTATCACTATCTGATGGTACAGTTGGTGTAACTGGAGCCAAATCTGTCTCCCTATCAGAGTCACTATCACTATCTGACGGAACAGTTGACACTGATGCAGCATTTACCACTTCCCTATCAGAGTCACTATCACTATCTGATGGTACAGTTAACACAACAACAGCCAAATCTGTCTCCCTGTCAGAGTCACTATCACTATCTGACGGTACAGTTAACACTGATGCAGCATTTACCACTTCCCTATCAGAGTCACTATCACTATCTGATGGTACAGTTGGTGTAACTGGAGCCAAATCTGTCTCCCTCTCAGAATCACTATCACTATCTGACGGTACAGTTAACACTGATGCAGCATTTACCATTTCTCTATCAGAATCACTATCACTATCTGACGGTACAGTTGGTGTAACTGGAGCCAAATCTGTCTCCCTCTCAGAATCACTATCACTATCTGACGGTACAGTTAACACTGATGCAGCTAAACAAGTCTCCCTCTCAGAATCACTATCACTATCTGACGGTACAGTTGGTGTAACTGGAGCCAAATCTGTCTCCCTCTCAGAATCACTATCACTATCTGACGGTACAGTTAACACTGATGCAGCTAAACAAGTCTCCCTCTCAGAATCACTATCACTATCTGATGGTACAGTTGGTGTAACTGGAGCCAAATCTGTCTCCCTATCAGAGTCACTATCACTATCTGACGGAACAGTTGACACTGATGCAGCATTTACCACTTCCCTATCAGAGTCACTATCACTATCTGACGGTACAGTTGGTGTAACTGGAGCCAAATCTGTCTCCCTCTCAGAATCACTATCACTATCTGACGGTACAGTTAACACTGATGCAGCATTTACCATTTCTCTATCAGAATCACTCCCACTATCTGACGGTACAGTTGGTGTAACTGGAGCCAAATCTGTCTCCCTCTCAGAATCACTATCACTATCTGACGGTACAGTTAACACTGATGCAGCATTTACCATTTCTCTATCAGAATCACTCCCACTATCTGACGGTACAGTTGGTGTAACTGGAGCCAAATCTGTCTCCCTCTCAGAATCACTATCACTATCTGACGGTACAGTTAACACTGATGCAGCATTTACCACTTCCCTATCAGAGTCACTACTCATTGCTGGCGGTACATTTACACAAAGAACACCATCTAATCCTTCTACTTCTAATCCAATCATTATTAATCCGGCATCTGATGCTAAAATAATCTCTGTCACGTCAGTTAACACTAATGTTGTAGTTCCTACAGGAGGACTTACTTCAGCTACAATCAACATTAATGCTGCAAACACTGATAATGTATTCTTGGATTCTAGTGCTCTTGCAACTACAACTGCAACAACAAAAACAGTAACTTACTCTTCTGGATGGACAGTCAATCGTGATGCTGATAATAATTCTAGCATAGAAGCAAAAACAACAGTATTTGATAACACTACTTTCTCTGGTACAAACACCTGGGATGGAAAAATTGAATTACTTAGTGCTACTACAGCAACAGTTCCACCTACTACATCAGGTGATACCACCACCACATATGAAACTCCTGTACTGGTAATAGAACTTGGATCTGATCAATCTTTATCGCTAAGTAAACCTATACGAGTAGAATTCCCAACACAAGGTAACAAAGGACTATTTGCATTCTTCAAACAAGGTACTGATGCAGCCAAAGTTATAACTACTATTTGTAATGGTGATACTCTTGCTATAATTGATGGAATTAATGGAGCAGGGCAACTCAAAGCTGGTCAAGAATGTTGGAAAGATGATGGTTCTCATATCTATATCTGGACTACTCACTTGACTCAGTTTGGTGTAGCAAAAGGTACTTCATCTTCATCAGCTACTTCATCTTCATCAGATACTTCATCATCATCTAGTGGTGGCGGTGGTAGAACAGGTGTAAGTGGAGGTGCAGGTGCAAGTGCAGCAGGCTTTGGCGGAATCTTAGGCTCTCCACTTGCAATCAATGAGATTTCCTATGACAAGTGTTCAGACAACATGGCAAAAATTCTAATCTCCAGCGATGCCGATGTTCCACCAACAGTTAGAGTATCTACTGCAAAATCTGGAGTTGTATTTGGAACGTTATCTGACATACAACCATATGCTGAACTCAACGAATTCTCTGCTGTTGACAAATATCTCTATGAAATACCAATCTCATCTGATGAATCATTTATGATGGTGGTTGTTACAGAAGAAATCGGAAACACTTCCAATGTTGTACAGACTTCAGTTAAACTACTTTCATGTGAAGGAACAACAATAGTTGTTGCACTCCCTGAAGATGTTCTTCCAGAAGTTCCTGAATCCTCTACAAGATTCTTTGACACTAAAGTTAAGATTGGAAACAATACTTCAATTGATGCATCTGAATCAGAATTTTTATTCATTAACAATGAAGAGTTAACAGTATCTTCAATTGTTGATAGTCAAACAACAGTACAAAGTGTTGAACTAAGATCAATTACAATGGGACAAACGGATGCTGATTATATTGCAGTAAAGATGAGTCTGACCCAACTATTTGCTGAAAGCAATACATATGCTGTAAGTGGATCAATCCCATCATTCTTCCTTGTAGAACCAGGAATGACTTATTGGTTACACGTTACTGATGAAAATGGCGCACAAACCGAATCAACTCATTACAACATTGGTGTAAAACCAAGCATTGTATCTGACATTACACTTGAAGTTGACATACCAACAATTAGTGCATCTAACTCTATTGTAAAACCAGAGTTTTATCTATTCAACGAAGATGAGCCATCATATGGAATTGTATCGTTAGTAGTTGATGGTGAAACTGTATCACAAAAATCACAACTAATAGGTACTGGGCAAACCCAAGTCATCTTTAATTGGAATGTTCCAAGCTCTGATAGTTACGTATCATATGATATTCAAGGTATAGTTGAATTATTTGACGGAAAAGTTACCACTTCTTCTTCTCCACTTGTTACCAATCCAAAGACAATAACTGTATCTGGAACTGATATGCCTACATTAGAAATCATAGAAAGAGATGGCTCAGTCCTTGCAGATCCAGCACTAATGTATGCATCAAATACTGACTCTACTGTTAGATTTACAGTAACTGATCCGCAAGGCCAATGTATCATTGGTGGCGGAGATGAATGTCTTGTTAATGATAGTACTATGGAACAACGTGGTGGATTAAAGAGTGTTCCATATGGAGATCAAATACTTAGAATAAAGTACAGTGGTGCAAATAATTCACTTGAAAGATTCTCAATTACATCAATCGATCCAATCATTGGTCAATGGAATATATCATTAGAATCAGAAGATGGATTAATTCAACATGCAGATGCATCTGAAGATATTGATGTGAAAATAAAGTATAGATTTAATCATGATATTGTTACAATCTATTCTCAATAATTCATAAAGTAATTTGTTTATGGAAATGCAATTGATTGGATAACTTCAGAATCTAAATCAGAAATATTGATTCTTTTTTGTTCCATGGAATCTCTCATGCGTATTGTTACTGTCTCATCTTCTAGTGTCTGATGATCTACTGTGATTGCAAAAGGTGAACCAATCTCATCGAGTCTTCTATACCTTCTACCTATTGCGCCAGAATGATCCAAAAATGCATCACATTTTCTTTTTAGTTTCAAATAGACCTCATCAGTTTTCTCTTTTAATCCGTCTTTTTTCACCAAAGATAAAATTCCAATATGAACAGGAGACAAGTATGGTTTTAGGGCTAAAACTATTCTCTCATGTTCTTTGTCGTCTTTCAAACTGTGCTCTAATATGGTGTATAAACTTCTATCAATTCCCATTGAAATCTCAAATACATGTGGCAAAACTTTGTCATCTCCATCCATTATTTCGAACTTTTGTTTACTCTTTTTTTCATGACTAGACAAATCATAGTCAGATCTATAGTTGCATGCCACTAACTCCAACCACCCAATTGTAGTCTCTACTTCAAAATCAAATGCAACTTCAGCATAGAATGCTTTTTCTTTGTCACCTAGTTTTCTGAATCTACTTTTTGTAATATCTATTCCAGTTTTCTCATAAAATTCAGTCAATATTCCCAAGTAGTATGCAACAAATTTGTTTGGAATAATACCTGATTCTACTGCATCTTTACATGTCATGGAAACAGATTCTGCATCTGTTTGAACTCTAATGATGACATCTTGAATTTCTGAAAACTTTTCCATCTCTGATAGTTTATTTGGATTACAAAATACCTCAATTTCTGCCTGATAAAACTCTCTTAATCGAAGCAGACTCTGTCTTGGAGCTATTTCGTTTCTGAAACTCTTTCCAACTTGGGCAATTCCCAAAGGCAGTTTGCCTCTCATGGTCTTGTATAGTCTAGGAAAATCTACAAAAATTGATTGACATGTTTCTGGTCGTAGATATGCTTCTTCTTCTTCAGGACCAATACCTACTTTGAACATCATGTTGAAATTTTTGGTTTTGCCAAAATCACCTTTACATTTTGGACATTTGATATTATTTTGTGCAATTGCATTATCAAACTCTTCCAAGTCTGCGCTTTCAGGAATTTCAATTTGTATAAGTTCTGCAATAGTTCTATCTGCTCTAAATGTTGCATTACATTTTGTGCATTTTATAATCGGATCAGCAAAATTTCCCAAGTGCCCTGATGCCTCAAAAACTGACTTTGACATTATTTGAGAACCGTCAATTTCTAGCATTCCATCCCTTCTGACAAGTTCTCTTCTCCATAATTCTAAAAATTTATTTTTCAGACTAACTCCTGATGGACCATATTCCCAAAACCCTGCTTGCGCATCAGCATATACTTCACAGCTAGGAAAGTAAAACCCTCGCTCAAGTGCCAATTTCATAACTGCTTCATAATCCATTATAACATCAATTCACTCATGAAATAAATTTCTACGCAAATCCTTTTGCAACTCTAACGTTCTCAAAGTCATCACGGTCATCATCAATGGGAGTTTCTAAAATTATGGGGATCTTTCTCTTGTTGGCAAATTTAACAACAGATGAAATCCCTTTTTCTCCAATTCCACCTAATCCCAAATGATAATGTCTATCCAAATTACAACCTACTTCTCCTTTTGCATCATTTAGGTGAAGAATTTTTAAATTATCAATCCCAACATGTTTGTCAAATTCTGAAAAGGTTTTCTTTACGTCTTCTTCAGTTTTCAAATTATATCCTGCAACAAACGCATGACAAGTATCTAAACAAACACCAAACTTTTTTGCAGGCTTTAACTGTTTGAAAATTTCCCCCAATTGTTTAAAATCAGAACCAACAGAATTTTTTTGTCCTGCTGTATTTTCTAGCAAAATCATTACGTCATTTTTTGTCTTTCCAGCTCTGGTCAATCCTTCAACGAGCCTTTTAATTCCAGCTTCATCGCCTGTTCCCAAATGACTTCCAAGATGTGTCACTAGATACGGAATTCCTAACTGTGCACATCTTTCCATCTCATCTATCAAAGTTTTAACAGACTTCTCAAATCCATCATCTTTTGGTGTTGCAAGGTTTGGTAAATATGGCATATGTGCACAAGTTGCCAATCTATCAATTTTGCTTGCTTTGAGTTTTGCTTTAAAATTATCAATATCTTCTTTGGCAAGTGGTTTTGCATGCCATCCTCTTGGATTTCTTGTAAAAATTTGAAATGCAGAGCATTCTCTCTCAATAGCATTATCTACTGACTTGTCAATAGATCCAGATATTGAGACATGGCAACCGACTTGCATATGCAATGTTTCTTAAAACATAATTTAAACCAGAGTCAAAATCTAAAAATCAGATTTTTAAGTGAACTTAGCAAATTACTTTCATGCTTGCACTAGGACAAGATGAAATTGCGAAATATCCCTTTCTAGCAGATGCAGGACAGTATCTCAAAGATCAAGGGTTTTCACTTGAACAATTTGGATCTGATCCTGACTTGAAACAGCTTGTTGAGAAAGCATATGAAAGAATCAGAGTTGCAGCAGACGGAAAAATCTACAAATCTGATTTAGATGGAGATCATGTCTCAAAAGAGGCTGCTTTACCAAGAGAAGTCTTCTCCTTTTTGTTAGCGATTGTATTATTGAAACTAAGTGGAATGCATACTTTGATCAAAAGATTTTCCTTAGCTGAGGCAAGAAGAGCAGAAAAATACCTGGAAAAAGATCTTGCCAACATTTCAGATGAATCAAAAAATCAACTTGCAATAAGAGTAATTGATGATCTTTTTTCAGTTCAAGTAGAAAAACTAGATGACTATTTTGTTATTCCAGTATCTAATTACCTAAAACACTCTATTAATTTCCATGAAAGAGAATGGAAACTAATTAATCGACATGTAGAAGATGGCAAAGTCTATCTTTCACCACACGAAACAGTCAGACTGATAAGAAAAGAATTAGGGACATACATCAACTCAAAAATCATTAACGCAAGAACCCCTACCATGATTCCTGGTTTTGAAGACTCTGTAAGCAAACTAGTATCACTATCAAAAAAGTTTGTAACTTATACCGTTACTACTGGAGAATATCCGCCATGTGTAAAACATGCAATTGAAATCCTTGAAAAGGGAGAAAACCTCCCTCATTCTGGACGATTTATGCTGGCAACTTTTCTTTTATCAAAAGGACAGTCAGTTCAACAAATTGCACCATTATTCAAAAATGCTCCTGATTACAATGAACGTGTTACTTTGTATCAGCTTAATCATCTGGCAGGTACATCAGGATCTGGAACTCATTATTCATGCCCATCATGTGAGAAATTAAAAACACAAAATCTATGCTTTGCAACATCAGAGTGTGATAATATAATCAATCCCTTACAATTTGGAAGGAAGAAAAAATAATGCAAGATGCTGATATACAATTTCTGGAAAATTCTTTTAAGAAATATTATTTTGAACATTTTGATCAAATCAAAGTTCCAGAAAGAACCTCTGAAAGAGAATTTGGCTATCAAAAATTCAATTCTGGAATGACTCGTCATATTGCAATAAAGGATGACAAAGAATTACATCTAATGTTAATACAAAACATTCCGTCTGATGTTTACTGCTCTAATGCATACTATACATTTCCTAATTTACCTATGAATGAAAAAGATTGGAAAGAGGCTGATCTAATTTTTGACATTGATGCAAAAGATCTTAATTTGTCATGTAGAGAAAATCACACAGTATCAATTTGCAATGAATGTAATGAGGTAACAAAAAACTCTCTACAATGTCCAAAATGTAATTCCACTAAATTAGAAAAAAAATCTTTGCCATGCAAAAATTGCATTGATGCATCAAAAACAGAAGTCTCAAAACTGTCTCAAGTTTTAATTGATGATCTTGCAATAATCAAAGATAACATACATGTCTATTTTTCTGGTAATGAAGGATTTCATGTTTATGTGTATGATTCACAGTTTCAGGAAATTGGATCAAGAGAAAGATCAGAGTTAACTGATTATATTTCATTGCGTGGAGCTATTCCCGAAACATTTGGAATGAAAAAACTAAAACAAGATCGTGCATCATTTCCTGACTTTAATGAGAAAGGTTGGAGAGGAAGATTTGCAAAACAAATTTTTGGCTCAAAATCTAAGCGCTCAAAAATAATCACAGAATTACTTGCAAATGGCTATTCTTCTTTTCAAAAAACTCTTGATGATTTATCTGAAAGCATTGGAGTAAAAATAGATCCTAATGTAACTATGGACATTCACAGAATTTTTAGATTGCCTGGTTCAATTAACAGTAAAAGTGGATTAACAAAGATTCAATGCAATGATTTGACAAAATTTAATCCATATGTAGAAGCATCTTTTCTTAGCGATGATACGGTAGAAGTTTTTGCAAACTGTCCAATTGAATTTAAATTAAAAAATAAAACATTTGGACCCTACATCAACGAAAAAGTAACGGTTCCCACATTTGCTGCAGTTTACATGATTTGTAAAAAACTAGCTAGAATCGCTTGATTTTGCTGGTAAGACATTAATTTACCGAATCTGAATAAAATTTAGTTTTGTATAGCGCCTCTACTGATAAGCAAGCTCCACCCCCTGATGCTGGAAAATACATCAGATTAGGTATTGTTGCAATTATTGGAATTGTGATTTTCACTATGGTGGGTAACCAGGCAGTAATTTTATCAATGAATTTCACTGAATTTGGCGATCAATTTTCTAAACCTCTCTACTATACACTTGTTTCTGCAATAATTTTATCTGCTATTGCTCTTATTCGGGTCAACATCGCAGGACGTTCTTCAATTTTCTGGTATGCAATTAGTACTGGAATCGGATTTCTAGGTGGCGGTGGACAACAACCAATCTCAAACACACTGAAAAGTTTTAGAGATCACAAATTATCTATACCGCAATTTGTAATCTGGCAAATCACAAAGATTCTGCTTTTTGGAGCTTTCTTTGCAAATATCATGTTTGGATTTGCAGCCATGTCCTTTATTGATGGAAATACTTTGGGATTGGAACATTTACCATCCTTGTTTACTTTGCCATTTGTAACTCCAGATACCAATCCAAACTATGCATCAGAAAATGTTATTCCGATGATTCCTGCTTTGGCAATTTTGATTCCACCATTACTTGCAGCCATTGGACTACGTCTAGTTTTGTATGTTGGAATTCACAGAATAATTAATGTAATTACGTCTTATCTTCAAGATTCTAATGAAGGAAAACCACGATATCTAAATTACGTTTCAACAATTGAAGGAATAATTGGTATAGGCATTATTTGGGCTGGAATCAATTTATTTTTTACAGATCAAATTGATTACAACACAAGATATGTAATTGGAGGTACTCTTGTCATAGGTTTTGCATTAATTGCATTTTCAGTAGTTGATAGAATCAGAGCACGTGTTTTAACTCATATGTTTAAGAGAGATGTGTATATCAGATTTTTGACAATCGTTGCTATTGCAATAATTGTAGCTGGAGTTGTTTCAGTTAACAATAGTATTGCAGATGCTAAAAAGATTGAATTTTTGGGCCCATATACAGCTCAACAAATAGGAGTAAATCGTTATTTGGGTGAACTAAATGATGTACAAGAAAACATTCATGACGTTCAACTAAAATCTGTCTCAGCAAATAATATCAAAAATTATGTAAAACAAAACAGTGATGTTCTTGATGTCATTCGAGTTTGGGATTGGGAAGCAGCTTTTGCTAAATTAAAACCAGAGATAGGATTGATTCCATATGTTGACTTTGAAGACAATGATATTCTCCGCTTTAACAATACTTTGTACTGGACAGCCTCAATGAAACCAATCTTGCCAACATCTGTCAGCCTTGAAAACAGATGGTACAATGAACATCTTGTTTATACACATGTTCCTGATGGATTTCTTACTCTAGAAGCAACTGATGGGCAAATTGTTGACAGTGGTGAGTTCTTCAAGCAACGAGAAATTTACTATGGTGAGGGCGGATTATTTGAGCAGACATGGTCTGCTTATCCTAATTCACGAGGCGATAATAGTGCAGAACTTGGAGGAGCATCTTATTCAGGACTAGGTGGACTGGATGTTTCACCACCATTAAGTTGGATATTTGAGCCAAACTTTTTGCTTTCATTTCCAGGAGAATCAGTACACATTATGAGATACAAAGATGTTCATGATAGAATGGAAATCCTATATCCTTACTTTCTTTATGATTTGTTTGGAAAAGAATTAGATTCACTTCCTGTAACTGATGGGGAAAATTCCTATTGGCTTATTCCACTAATTATTGGATTTGATACTGGAGATGTTCCATGGTCTGTCGGAAACCCATACTTGCGTTTAGTAGGTTATGCACTGGTCGATTCTTACAATGGTGATATTCAGTTATTAAAAACTGGAGATGATTTCTTTACTGAAATGTTTGCTAGCCAATACTCTGAACAATTCAAACCAATGCCTGCTTGGTTAGAAGAACAAATCAGATATCCTGTTGAATTATTCAATTGGAAAACAGAGATGTATAACATATACCACGTTACTAATGTAGAGACATTTATCCAAGCCAATGAATTTTATGAAATTCCTCGTGGACTTGACACATATTATGTTGAAGCAAAACCTCCTGGTTTTGATCAAACAGAATTCGTGGGATTACTCTCTTTAGAATTACGAGGATCTCAAGGCAGAAACCTTGCAGGATACATGGTAGTAGAAAATGATCTTACTAACTTGGGAGATATGCAATTTTATGAAGTACCGTTAGATTCTACAACTAAACTTATTGGTCCTACAGCAGTCAGAGAGGCACTTGATAGAGATCCAGAATTTGCTCAACTGAAAACTCTTCTAAGAAATCCAAGAGTCGGTGATAATATTCTGTACCGTGTAGGTGATCATGATATTTACTTTATTCCTGTTTATACTGCAGGTGCTGGTGGAGTTGTTGCTCAATTAGGAACCATTGCAGCAGTAGGTGCTGCATTTAATGGAGAATATTTTGTGGGATTAGGTGAAACTCAAGAAAAAGCATTTGAAGCATATTTGAAGAAAGTTTCTGGTGTGTCATCTACAACAACCACAGTTGATGATGATTATGTAGAATTGATTAGAAGTGATAGGATCGATATTATAAAATCGCTATTTGAAAGAAACGGAATCTCTGTTTCAGAGCCAACATCTATTCAAATTCCACTATCATTTAATGAAGGAGAGTTATTTTTCTTTACTGAAAGTGATCGTGTAGATGCAGAAGAATTCTTGCTTGAATTCATAGATGACTTTGTAAAACCACGTAGTGACAGAGTCTTCATGTGGCAAGAAGATACAAATCTCAACATTGGAACTGTATTTGTAAAAGATGGACTTCCTGAGATACATTATGTCTCAATAGAGGTAGGCAACTAATTGCTTCTTGTTGTTGATAACGGTTCTATATACACAAAAAAATTAACTGATTTTTTAACTCAAAAAAATATTTCATTTGAAAAGCAATCTCCACAACTTCTAAACTTGGATCTCCTTTCAAACTATGAATCTTTCATTCTTTCTGGAAGAAGAAAAAATGAAAAAAAGATCAATGAAATAAACTCCAAAATTATTACATATTGTATAAAAAACAATAACAAATTACTTGGAATATGTTATGGTGCAGAAATTTTGGCTCTCACTTTAGGCGGTACTATAAGAAAAACTCTTTCACTTCAAAAAGGAAGTGAATCAATACAAATTATGATGGAAAGCCCAATCTGTAAAAATTCAATAAAAGTTTTTGAAAGCCACAGTTATGAAATATCTAAACTACCTACTATCTTGATTCCACTAGCTGAATCAAAGAATTGTAAATATGAAATTATCCAATATGAAAAAAAACCAATCTTTGGAACCCAATTTCATCCTGAAATGAGTCAAGACGGTAATGACTTGATTGAAAAATTCTGTTCACTCTGATTGATTTTAATAACTCCAGAATTTCTTCATTTTATGGAAGAAGAAAATCATGAATTATTATTGCCACTTGTAGATGAAGAAAATATTTGTCTCCCTTTACCAATTAACGTGGTATCAAAATATTGGAATATTGATTTGCCTATGGCAGAAGCCTTAGAATCTGCAAAAAAATATTCTGGATTTGATGGCAGTATTCTGATTGAGGGAATAGAAACAGCAGAAAGACATGGATTAACCTGTAAAATAATTCATTCATCCTTGTCTGAACTGAAAAAAATTATTGATTTAGGAATTCCGCCAATTGTTATCCTTCCAGGTATTCCTGAGATCACACAACACGCTTCTGTAATTACTGGTTATGATGAAGTAGAGAAAACAATTTTGCATTATATTCAAAAGGGAAATCAAGAGGGCGAGCAACAAGAAGGTGCAATTCCTCAAGATGTTTTTGAGAAAGAATGGTCTGAAGAAGGAAGATTGATGATAATCTTGGCTCCCTCTGACATTTTACATTCAATAGATTTGAAAAATGACTCTAATGAAAAATCAAATAGATTATGCCTTGTTTCTGAAAAACAAAATATTTTAAAAAATAATGCTGAAGCACTTGAATCATTAAAACAAGCTTTAGATCTTGATGAAGACAATTCTACTGCACTTAATCTATTTGGCGCGATGCTTAACGCTCAAAATTCTCTAGAATGCATAAAATATTATGAGAAATGCTTGCAAGTCAACAGTAATTCATACTTGAGTTATAACGGCCTAGGAAATTTTTATCTTAAAACAGGCCAATTTGATAAAGCAGAAAACTCATACGATAAAGCAATTAAAATTAATCCTAAACGTTCTGCAAAAATATACAAAAACCGTGCTTATCTTAGGGAAAAACAAAACAATAATTCTGGAGCAAAAGATGATCTTAAAAATTATCTAAAATATTTTCCTAAAGCTCCTGACAGGGGAATAATAGAGCAAGCAATAAGAGAATTATAATGCGGAGTGCGGGATTTGAACCCGCGGCCTTCAGCTTGGGAAGCTGACATCTTACCAGACTAGACAAACTCCGCCCAATAGAAATTCATTGATTATGATTAAATATCTTAATTTGTTAACAAAAACATGGATGCAAGATGTCCTGAATGTGAAAAAGTTGCAATATTAGATGATGATATAACCAATGTGAAATGTCCACATTGTAACTTTAAAGCAGATTACGAATCATACATTGAAATTATGAAAGATCAAGCAATCAACATGTCATCTGATTATATTCCAGATAGACCTGGACTTTAATTACCAATAATTTCCTTTATCAGAACAATCTAAATGAGCTCCACAATTAGGGCAGAACATATGACACACTTGCATGTCTACCATCTTATTATCACATCTTGGACATCTGATCTCATCCACCATGACTATCTTTGTTAATCTTGATTTAAAAATAATGTCCAAAGGTTAATTAGTCGTTCAACTTTTATTTTGAAATAATTGGCAAACTTCAAGCTTACAATATCTGACATTAAAGGAAAATCTGTTTCAAAGGAACTCAAAGACAGTGATGCCAACCCTTTGTTGGGATTGCAGTTAGGAAATGAAACTGATGCATCAGTTGTCGGATTGACTGGAAAACTAAAACTCACTGGAGGCAGTGATAAATCTGGTGTTCCAATGAGAAATGATGTTCATGGTGCAGCAAGAAAAAAAGTTTTGCTTTCAAAAGGTGTTGGTTTACAGGATGCAGAATATGGACAGAGAAAAAGAAAACTAATGCGCGGAAATACAATATCTGAAGAAATCTATCAAGTAAATTGTAAATTTGATGGAGAATTGCCAGTTGAAGCTCCTACTGAAGAATCTGCAGAAGAAAAAACTGAAGATAAAAAAGAATAACTTAACATATACCGATTTTACTTTTTGACTCATGCATTGGAGAGAAACTCTTCCTGATTGGTACATCAAAAAATATGGTTATCAGCCATGTGTTAACATTGGTACTGCCGGCCACGTAGATCATGGAAAAACTACTCTAATTCAAGCTTTGACTGGTTCATGGACTAGTGTACATAGTCAAGAACTAAAACGTGGAATTACTATACGTGTTGGTTATTCTGATGCAGCTTTTTACAAATGTAAAAAATGTGAAGAGCCTTTAGGATATTCTACAACTCCAAAGTGCAATAATTGTGGAAAAGAAAGTGAATTATCAAGAGTCGTTAGTTTTGTAGATAGTCCTGGACACGAGAGTCTTATGGCAAACATGCTTTCAGGTTCAGCATTAATGGATGGAGCTTTACTTTTAGTTGCAGCAAATGAAAAAGTTCCTAAACCGCAAACAAAAGAACATTTGTTAGCTCTTCAAACACTTGGAATTCAACAAATTGTAGTTGTACAAAATAAAGTAGATTTACTTTCTTACAATGAAGCTCTTAAAAATTATCAAGATATTACAAAATTTGTTAAAGGAACACATGCTGCAAAAGCACCCGTAATACCAATTTCTGCGCAATCTGGATTAAATATAGATGCATTAATTGGAGCAATTGAATCAACGATAAAAACTCCTGACAGAGATGAGAAAACAGACACTGTTATGCATGTTTTACGTTCTTTTGATGTAAACAAGCCTGGAATAAAACTAAAGGATATGAAGGGCGGTGTAATTGGTGGGAGTCTTACTCAGGGAGTTTTCAATATTGGTGATGAAATTGAGATAAAACCTGGAATTATGAATGAAAAGAAAAAGACTTACGAACCACTCTTAACAGAAATCACTTCGTTAGGAACTGCCGCAGGAATTGTTGAATCAGTAAAGCCTGGAGGTTTGGTTGCAATTGGAACAAAATTAGATCCTTCCATGACTAGAAGTGATTCGTTTATTGGATCAGTTATTGGTAAACCTGGAACCCTACCAGAAAATTCCACTCTATTAAAATTAGAAGTAAATTTGTTTGATTCTGCTGTAGGCATAACTGAAGATGTAAAAGTTCAACCAATTCAATCAGGTGAATTACTCCGATTAAATATTGGAACTGCACCTGTATTGGGCAAAGTAATCCAGGTTAAATCAAAAAATATTGAAATTGAACTAAGAAGGCCTGCATGTATCTTTGAAGGTGGTAATGTTGCAATTAGTAGGAGAATTGCTGAAAGATGGAGATTAATTGGTGCAGGAATAGTTGGTTGAAGTAATCTGTGATACATCTTTCCTTATTCATCTAGCTACTAATAGAATTAAAAATATTGATAATTTGGATGTAGAGATAGGTCAAATCACTTTTGTCGTTCCACAAGTTGTAAAAAATGAATTATTACAATTGGAAAAAATCCCAGAAAAAAAACAAGAAATTAGACTAACTCTAGATTATATCAAAAATTTCAAAATAATTCCAATTCTAGGTTCATTTGCTGATAAAGAATTGATTAGTTATGTTTCAAAAAATCGAGTGATTATAGCCACAATGGATAAAGAATTAAAAAAAAAGATCAAAAATAATGGGAGTTCAATTATTTCATTTTCAAATAATAGAATAATTTTAGAATCTTAGAAATATTTAACTTAAAGATCTACCAAGTGATAATATGGCTTTAATATTGACAAGTACAGCATTTGAAAATAATGGAATTATTCCAAAAAAATATGGATATAAACATGGAAACATTAGTCCTCCTTTGAAAATACACGAAATTCCTGAAAATACAGTTTCTCTTGCATTGATAATGGATGATCCTGATGCGATGGGAGCTGTTGGAAAAGTTTGGGTACATTGGGTTGTGTGGAATATCGAAACTGAAAATAATGAATTTAAAGAAAATTCTATTCCTTCAACCTGTATTGAAGGAGAAACTGATTTTGGTGAAATTGGTTATGGTGGGCCAGCTCCTCCAGACAAGGAGCATACATATATTTTCAAATTATATGCATTAGATCAAAAATTAATTGCGAATAAAGGCTCGACTAAAAAAGAAATTGAATTAGAAATGAAAAACCATATTATTACAGAGACTGTCCTTCGAGGAAAATATGCTCCTTGATTTTTAACTATTTTAGGATTTTTTATACAAAGAATAATAAGCAAAGTTTTTTGGGAAATAATGATTGATAACTAACTCTAAACTTGTTTCCATTGGTAACTTTGATTTCAAATTAAACCATTTACTAGTCATTGGAATTCTTATTTTATCATTTACTGTGTCATTTCTTTTACGTGTTCAACCTGCTGATTTTGGTTTTGAATTAAATGAATTTGATCCTTTTTTTAATTATCGTGCAACTCAATACATTATTGATAATGGTATTCCAGCATATTTTGAATGGAATGATGATCTTAGTTGGTATCCTCACGGTAGAGATGTGTCTTCAAACTCTCAAGTTATGCTTCACCTTACAGCAGCTATAACTTATTGGATTTTTGGTGGAGGTATAGATCTATATGATTTTACAATTATGTTTCCAGTGATCTTTTCTTCATTGTCTGTAATTGTAATCTTTGCATTGGTTAGAATAATTGGTGGTACAACCGCTGGATTATTTTCAGCTATTTTGTTTTCTGTTTCTATTCCATTGATACTTAGAAGTCCTCTTGGATGGTTCAAATCTGAACCTCTAGGAATATTTTTTAGTCTTTTGTTTATTTATTTATTATTAAGTGGAATAAATTCAAAAAATAAAAAAATTGCATTTATCAAACTTGTCGGTGCAGGAATTTTTACAATTTTTTCTATTTCTGCTTGGGGTGGCAATCAATTTTTTATTATTCCAATAGTAATTCTATTTTTAGCTTTACCTTTTTTGAGAACAGATCATAAATTCATAATGTGGGCTATTCCAGTTTATGCAATTACTGCAATTTTAATTTCTTTCATGTTTGAGCGAGTGAATATATTTGGATTGTGGGGAATTTCATTAATATTTTCTACTATACTTTCAATTTCTTGCATTTTGATTCAAAGGAAAAGCTCAAAAAACAAACAAAGAAATGGTTTGTTATTTTTAGTTGCTCTTTTAGTCATCACTGGTATTATTTTTATAATAGGTTCTGAATCAGACTTTTTACCATCCGCAAGTCATAGATATCTTAATGCTATAAATCCATTTTTAACTACAACAGATCCATTAGTAGATTCAGTTTCTGAGCATGCAACAACAACATTAGCTCAATCATTTTTATTTCATTCTGTTTTAATGATTTTCTCAGGTATTGGAATTTGGTTAATAATTAAAAATATTCAAACAAAAAATTCTAATTTTATAAATAATGACATGTTATCTTTTTCATTAGCTTTAGGTATTTGTGGAGTTTATATCAGTTCAACATTTGTTAGATTAGAAGTTTTTGGTTCAATTGCTGTTATTATTTTAGCATCTTTGGGTTTAACAGCATTAACAAAAGGATTTTTTAAAAATAATTCTCAATCTAAAAAACCAATTCATAAATTATTACAACTTTCATTTGTTGCAGGAATAATTCTTCTTTTGCTATCTCCGTTAATTTATCCTATAGGTTCAGAACCTTCATCAATTGCACATGCTCCGCCTACAATTTTGAATGGTGGTTCATCTTTTACAATTAGCACTAATGATTGGCTGGATGCATTAGATTGGATGAAAAATAATACTCCTAATGATGCTGTAATTGCAGCATGGTGGGATTATGGATATTGGATTCAAACAATGGGTGAAAGATCTACATTGGCAGATAATTCTACAGTTAACACTCAAATAATTAAAAATATAGCAAAAATGTTACTTAGTAATCCTGATTCTGCTTGGAATACTCTTAATGAAATGCAAGCTGATTATGTATTGATATTTGTGGCTGGTGAAAAATTGAATATAAACACACCTGAGTCGTATTATACATTATCAGGTGGTGGCGATGAATCAAAAAAACAATGGTTTATGAAGATAGCTGGATATGATCTTTCAAAATATTTGGAGGCAGATAGTATTAGCGGAACTGATTATTTTTGGAATGAAACTTTACTTGGAAAAATGACTCCATTCTCTCTATTAGGATATGTAAATCCAAACAATCCAAATCAACAATCTCCTACATTTGTTCCAGGAATGATTGGTATCTATGAAAAAGATATCAAATTCTCTAGTGATGATGGACCATTAAGATTAGTCTATGCATCATCTGGCTTTACTGAAGAAAAAGTTGGACCAATGCTTGGAATTTTTATCTATGAAATAAACAAAGATTACAAATCCTTGTCTTAGGAATATCTTTCAGCTAATCTATATCTCATGTATTTATCGTCTGGTGAAAATTTTGCAGGATGTACAGAAACAGTCTCTTCATTACACTTTGGACATTTTTCTTTTAGTGTATAATGATTACACTTTGAACATTTTCTTAATAAAAACCTCATACTAGTTTTCTCTCGTTTTCTTTGATTCTTCCCTGATGAATTTGAATGATCCTTTTTTCTTTTCAATGTTTGTTTGAATTTCTTCAACAATAGGCTTTAGTAATTTCTCAGCAGATTTGAAATCCTCTGAAACTATAGAGAGTCTGTATTTTGGTGCTCCTAAATATGTAATGTCTATAGTAGAATCTTTTTTAATTACATCTAATAGCGTCTTTTTAATTATTTCAACCCCGTCTGATTTATTGTTTGTAATCTCCATAATTCCTCTGATTTCTACTGAAGGAAGTTTTATTTTTGAACAAATATCTTCAATTACTGTCGCAGTTTTTTTAGCAATTTTTAATTCCTTTACTGACTCTATGCCATTTCTTCCAATAGATATGAAAGCATCATACACTGAATCAAATTTTGAATAAATACTATCTTCTAACTTTTCAATTTCTTCATCTGTTAATTTAGCCTTTTCCTGAACATTTTGTAATAATGTTTTACCTTTTTCGAATTTTTTAACTTCTTTTAGCTTTTGTTTTTTCTGATCTTTTGATACCTGTTTTAATGAAAGATCTATGTCTCCACGTTGAGCATTTACTTTTTTTACTAGGAGAACTTTTTTCTCCCCGTCTCTTACAAATCTATTAACTGATCTAATCCAACCTGGAGCAATTTCTGAGATGTGTAAAAACCCTTGAATGTCATCATATTCATCTAATGTAACATATGCTCCATGATCCATTACTTTGGTAATTGTAGCAAGAACAATTTCTCCCTGCTCAGGCATTTCTTGAATTTCAGTAGACATTTCTTCTAAAACTCTCTTCTGCGTAAATTAATGTTTGCTGGTTAGAAATCAATACCTTCCTTTGCCTTGATTCCTTCCTGAAATGGATGTTTAATCTCTTTCATTTCTGTAACTAAATCAGCAATTTCAATGATTTCATCTTTGGCATAATTTCCAGTTAGTACCAAATCCACATTTTTTGGCTTTGATTTAATAATATCTAAAACATCATTTACTGAAATCAAATTAAGATTCACTGCATAGTTTATCTCATCCAAAATTACAATATCATAGTTACCTGATTGAATTTTTTGATTACTTACTCTTATTGCCTCTTTGGCAATTTTTTGATGATCTTCTTTTGGACTTTTATCGTCAATTATACCAACAAACCCTTTGCCCACAGCTACCATTTCAAATTCAGGCTCTAGTCTTTTTGATGAATCCATTTCTCCATAATGCCAGGAACCTTTGATAAATTGAATCATACATGTTCTCTTTTCATATCCGGTAGCACGTAATGCAATACCTAAAGCTGCAGTAGTCTTCCCTTTACCTTTTCCAGTATAAACAATTGTCAATCCATCCTTTTCCATAAATGATGCTTGGTGGATCTTACTAAAAACATTAAGGATTTTTTGGAATCTATCAATTTAAATAAAAAATGATTATAGTCATGCAAATTGAGAATACCTAGAATTGTAATTGCTGGTGCTACAAGTGGAGTAGGTAAAACATCAATCACATGCTCAATAATTTATTCTCTGCAAAAAAATGGATTTTCTGTTCAACCTTTTAAGGTTGGACCTGATTATATTGATCCAGGCTATCTGTCAAGTATTTCAAAACATGAAACATACAACTTGGATGCTTGGCTGATGGGTAAAAATCATCTTTTGAATAGTTTCATTTTAAATTCTAAATCTGATATATCTGTGATAGAAGGTGTAATGGGATTCTATGATGGCTATGGCGGTAATTCAAACTATGCTAGTACGCATCATGTAGCCTCGCTAACAAAATCACCTGTACTGCTAGTTTTGGATGCAAGTAAAACTTCTCGTTCTATTGCTGCAACTGCACTTGGATTCTTAAAATTTCATAGAAATTCTTGTATTGCTGGAATTATTCTTAATAAAATAGGCAGTAAAAAGCATGAGCTATTATGTAGAACTGCTCTTGCTGAAACAAAAATCCCAATCGTTGGCGTAATTCCAAAAAACCCTTTACTTGAGATGCCCTCAAGACATCTCGGATTAATTTCTACATTAGAGAATAAAGTTCTAAAAATTCAAATTCAAAAAGTTGCAAAAATAATTTCAGAATATATTGATATAAATAAGATAATTAAAATCGCAAAAAATTCTCCCACTCTTATTAAAAAACTAAAACCCATACACAAAAAAGTAGAAACTACTATTGCAGTTGCCCTTGATACTTCATTTAATTTCTATTATCAAGATAATTTGGAAGCATTACGTCGTGAAGGAGCAAATTTAAAATTTTTTAGTCCTGTAAAAGATAAAAAAATTCCAAAATGTGATGGGCTTTACATTGGTGGTGGTTTTCCAGAAATTTTGGGTGACTCACTTTCAAAAAATCAAACAATGAAAAAATTAATTAAAAAATTGTCCGAAGACAATCTTCCTATTTATGCTGAATGTGGTGGGTTGATGTATTTAACAAAATCTATCTCATCCCAAAACAAAAAATACAAAATGATTGGTATTTTTGATGCTGAAACTAAAATGACAAAGAAAATGAAACTCAACTATACCAAAGGTAAAATTATTTCAAATAATCCAATTTCTGAAAAACTACATGATTTTCATGGTCATGAGTTTCATTACTCTGAATTAGATTCCATATCACCTGATTCAAAATTTGCGTATTCATTAGAAATTGGTGATGGAATTAGAAAACAACAAGATGGATTAATTCAAGATAATACGTTGGCGTCTTATGGTCATCTGTATTTTGATAGTTCAAATTATGCCCAAATTTTTGTTGAAAATTCTTTAAAATATTCAAAAAGATGATTCTGCACGGATCAATTTGAATAATGCATTAATTGTAGCAGACACTGAAGAACTTCCGCCTTTTCTACCAATATTGGTGATAAATGGGGTATCTTCCAACTTTGATAATTCTTCTTTTGATTCTGCAGCACAGATGAATCCAACTGGAATTCCAATAATCAATGCGGGTTTGACAATATCTTCTTTGACCATCTGAATTACTTCTTGAAGAGCAGTAGGTGCATTTCCTATTGCAACAACTCCCCCATCAATATCTGATGCAGCAGTCCTCATTGATACTTGAGAGCGAGTTTTGCCTTCTTTTTTTGCTAATTCCATAATTTCTGGCTTTGAAATATTACAAACTATATTGTTTCCAAAATCCTTAGGATTTTGTTTATTCATTCCTCCAATAACCCCATTTACATCAACTACTATACTGCAACCATTTCTCAAAGCATTCATACCACTTTCAATTGCATTCTTATGAAAAATTAATCTATTTTTATCTGCAAAATCAAAGTCTGCTGTTGAATGAATGATTCTTCTGACAATAGGCCATTCTTTTTTGCTAAAATTATGTGGACCTATCTCGTTTTCGATCATTTGCATACTTGCGTCTTCAATTGATTGCCCTTTCTTAGTTTGCATCTTCTACCTCTTTTGCTCTTTCTAAAATCAAATCTATCATCTTTTGATCAGTTCCAATATGTTTTGTAATGAATGCTTTTTCTATGGAGGATTTTTCAAGTGCTGGTATCAAATCATTGTTAATATCGGTTTTAACATGAGCACCTTCATGAAGAAAATAAAACACAATTATCAATACTTTTGGATTATCTTTTTCACATTTTTTAATTCCTTCAAAAATATCTGGTTGCTCAATTTCTAACCAGCATCTACTAACATTTCTATACGAATTTGTTAATGAATTTACTATGTAATCTAATGATCTTTGTGCATTAGGATCTTTACTTCCATGACCAATAATCATTATGTCTATCTCATCATTTGAGAGTGTAATTCCATTTTCTTTTAATGTTGTAGATATTCTATTTTGAACAACATTCACCAGTGTTTTATGCATACTCATTTGTTTTGTAACCACAAATTTTACTTTGGTATTTGCTTGTAATTTCATAACATCTGTAACTGCATTTTTTACTTTTTTACCTGGATACAAAAAATAAGGAACAATAGTTAAAGAATCAATATCTTTTTTGAGGCATTTAGTAATTCCATCCTCGATATATGGGGGTTCGACCTCTAGAAAACAATAATCCACAATAACATAGTCGCCTTTTGCCTTGATTCCTTTGCAAATCACATCTAGTTCTTCAGATGCCTCTCTTTCTCTACTTCCTCTATCAATTAGCAGCAATCCTCTTTTCAATTCATTATCCTCGCTATAGCTATAGTCAAATTTGGTGGGAATTTTTGCTTTTCTACTATTAATTCCCCTTTTGATACTTTGATAGCAGCAGCTTCCGAAACACTTGGAGTTCCTTCAAATGCTTTTACTATTTTTGAGGGATTTGGAGCAGTAATTTCTGCCAAATCTTCTCTATTTACATATTCTATCGGAATATTCATCTCCTTGCCAAGATCAATCAATCCTTGAACATCTTGAGGTTTTTTTATTGACACCAACTTTGCAATAGATTTTGGACTGAGATTAAATTTTTCTAAACAATGTTCTATTCCTTCTCTTATGGTATCTTTTGTTGTATCCCAATGTAATCCAATTCCAACAACCAAGCTTGGGGGACGATATATCACAGATTCTCTAGAAATTTCTTTTTCAATAATTCTATCTGAAATTATAAGATAAGCCTTGGAATTTGATTTTTTTAAATTTTTCATATTATCATATATCGCAACATTTTTTGGCAATTTTTTATACCACTTTCTTTCTCCTGCCTCTTGAAAAACACCTATTGGTTCTTCATTTACCATATGTGCACTAATTTTTGTCACAGTTGATTCATCCTCTATTTTCCAATTGTATTCTCTTCCAACTAGATCAACTGCTATTGTTTTGTTAACATCTGCTGCAGTAGTAATTACAGGCATGGCTCCAAGCTTGTCTGCTATTTCTTGAGTTAGTTCATTGGCTCCTCCTATATGACCAGATAAAACACTGATCACAAAATTTGTTTGATCATCAATTACAATTACGGCAGGATCTGTCTTCTTCTCTTTCAAATATGGTGCAATTAGTCTAATTACTGCTCCTAATGAAAAAATACAGATTAATGCATTATTTTTTTTAAAAAGTTCAACAATTTTCTCTGTAGTAGGCTCAGAATACCATGTAATTCCAACTGATTCATTTGTAAGTTTTGATGGAGCAAATACATCCCAATCTGGAAAGAATTTTTTTAGATTTTCTCCTATGTTTATCCCATTTTTAGTAATAGCAAGAACTGAAATTTTTTCCATATTCAAAATCTTTTGACTTTAATAAAATACCTTACTGTTCAGATTTTCTAGCTAAAACTTTTCCTTCAAAATCAAACAATATCACATCAATTGGAACTTTTTCTTCAGAATGTTTTCTCATATGTTTATACGTCTCGCCACAAATCAAATCAAAAAACCCCTCAATTTTATTTTCTTGAACAATCTCTGAAACATGTCTTGCTGTATTTGCTTTTTTTATCTCTTGAATTACACTTTCACTAGCATTGCATTTTCTAGCTAACTCTGCTAGAAAGCTCATATCTACTTTAGACCCTTTAACATGAGTTTGTTTTACACCAGCTGCCATTTTTGCTATCTTCCCAATAAAACCAACAACATACGCTCTTTTGATATTCTTTCTACTGCATTGTTGAATCGTATATCCTGAAAAATCACCCATTTGCACAAAACAATGAACTGGTAAATCTACAATTTTCTTTGCAAAATCTTCACTTCTTCCTCCTGTTGTTAGAACAACGGTATCATTTCCAACTGCAATTGCAACATCCAAGTTTTGTCTTATTGATGCTGCATATGATGCTGTAGAAAATGGAATTACAATTCCACTGGTTCCTAAAATTGAAATTCCATTTATGATACCTAATCTTGGATTATCTGTTTTAGGACCTAATTCTTTTCCTTTAGGAACTGAAATAATCACTTTGATTCCTTTTTCTAAAAGAACTTCTTTTCCAATCTCTCTTAGATTTTCAATAATCATTTTTTTAGGAACTGGGTTTATTGCAGGTTTGTTGATTTCTAAACCTAATCCTGGCTTAGTTACAACACCTACTCCTTCCCCACCATCAATTTCAATCTCATTTATTTTTTCAGTAAATGATAAATCTACAATAATTTCTGCTCCATGAGTAACATCTGGATCATCTCCTCCATTTTTTATTACAGAACATTTTGCTTTATCCGATTCAAAATGACATGAATGTATTGGAATTTGAACATATGATCTTTTTGGCAATAAAATATCTACATTCTCAATTTTTTTTTGGCCAATTATTGATAGTAATGCTGCTTTTGATGCTGCAGTCGCAGAACTTCCTGTAGTATAACCTGTCTTTAATTTTGTCTTTTCCTCTTTCACATTAATTGTATTCATTTTGTAGTATTAACTCTTATTTCACAATTTTTGAAGATTATTCAAATAGATTTAAAATTAAAACAAACTTTGTTCTATTATGGTAGAAAACCTAAAGATTGTTGTTACTGGAGCTAGTGGTTTTGTTGCAAAAAATCTTAGAAAATATTTATCAGAAAAAAATATTGACTTGATATCAATATCTAGAAGTAACTTTAAGAATTTTAAATGTGAAACTAAAATTATTTCAAAAAATTATAACGAAAAAGACATTCTAAAAAAGATCAGAAACTCAGATGCATTAATTCACCTCGTTGGAATAGGAAAACAGTCTGTAAATACAGATTTTGATTTGATAAATACAGATTTAACAAAACATATAGTAAATCTATGTAAAAAAGCTAAAGTCAAAAAAATTGTCTATCTGAGCGGACTAGGGGTTTCACCAAATACATCTTTAGGTTATTTTATTTCAAAGTATAATGCGGAAAGACAAATCACTAATTCTGGTTTGGATTTCACAATTTTTAGACCTTCATACATTATTGGAAAAGATGATTTATTATCAAAACACCTTAAAAAACAAATGAAATCTGGAGAGATCAAAATTCCTGGTTCTGGAAAATATCTAATTCAACCAATATCTATTTCTGATGTTGTAAAAGTAATTTTTGAATCAACATATACATCAAAATTTAGCAATGAACTCATTGATCTTGTAGGGCCTGATTATGTCTCTTTTGAAAAATATGTTAAACTCTTTTCTAAAGGAACTGATGTCAAAATTAAAAAAATCAATCTAGAAGATGTATATCGTGATGCCATCACCAATCCAAAATCCGATTTTGGAATTGATGATCTAAATATTCTAATAGGCAGTTTTAAAGGAAATCATAAAAAATTATCTAAAATATCTAAAATTAAATTTCAATCTATAATGGAATTACTACAATCTGACTGATTGTCTTAATTTTTCAGCTTTGTCTGTTTTTTCCCAAGTAAATTCTGGCTCATTTCTTCCAAAATGACCATAAGATGCAGTTTTTCGATAAATTGGTCTCTTTAAATCCAATTGTGAAATAATTCCTGATGGCTTCATATCGAAATTCTTTCTTACTAAATCTTCAATCTGATTTTCAGGAATTTTGCTTGTTCCAAATGTATTGACATAAAGTGATACTGGTTCTGCAACTCCAATTGCATATGCAAGTTGAACTTCACATCTATCAGCTAATCCTGCTGCAACTAAATTTTTTGCAATATATCTGCACATGTAACATGCAGATCTATCTACTTTAGATGGATCCTTTCCTGAAAAAGCTCCTCCCCCATGTCTTCCAAACCCACCATAACTGTCAACAATAATCTTTCTTCCAGTTAATCCTGCATCACCATGTGGACCACCTATTACAAATTTCCCTGTAGGATTGATGTGAATTTTAATATCGTTATTCCATAGATTGCCTAAAACTGGTTTGATAACTTTTTCAATAATCTCTCTTGAAATTTCTTCTTGAGAAACTTCTGGTGCATGTTGTGTGGAAACCACTACTGTTTCAATTTTGGTAGGTTTATTGTCTTCATATCTAACAGAAACTTGTGTTTTTCCATCAGGTCTTGCCCAAGGAAGAACATTGTTTTTTCTAACTTCAGCTAATTTTTGTGCTAGTTTTTGTGAAAGCAAAATCGGCATTGGCATGAGCTCTTTTGTTTCATTAGTAGCATATCCAAACATCAAGCCTTGATCTCCTGCACCTTGTTCTTTATCTTCAGTTGCTGTGACACCTTGACTGATATCTGGACTTTGAGAATGAAGACGTAAAGTTACTTCACAAGATTCAGTATCAAACATCAAATCTTTGTTATCATACCCAATTTCTCTGATAGTTTTTCTAACTAATTCTTCTTGAGCTTTTTTATCAAAATTTGCTTTAGATGTTACTTCACCTGCAACTGCTACAAAATCAGTAGTAACCAACGTTTCAACAGCTACCCTTGAATCTGGATCTTGTCTAAGATATTCATCTAAGAATGCATCAGAAATATTATCACATATTTTATCTGGATGACCTTCTGTTACAGATTCAGATGTAAATAGAAAATTATTGGTCATACAACCACCCGTTAACTAGAGTTCATTTTCTAGTTTGATAAATAATACATTGTTGCCCCTTACAATTACTCTACCATAATTTGCAATTGTTTTACCTTCATGAAGCTCTTCTGCATCAGTCATTATCAAGTTCATGTAAGAATCAACATTATCCATTTTACCTTTATACTCGACTTCGTTTTTCAGTCTTACAGTTACTTTCTTCTTAGTACTTTTCTGAAGAGTTGTTAGAGGTCGTTTTGCACTGTTTGATTGGGACACTAATTGTTCACTTGTTTTGCAACTTTGTTATCTAGCATAAAAGCCTTACCTCTTTTGCAAAAATTGAAATTCCTTAAATTTTTTCTCCTTTTTCTAATAATTATCCAAATGATTTCTACAGGTTTACAAAAATTAGACAAATTCTTGTCTGGAGGAATTCCTCATAGTGTGATTGTAGATATTTTTGGTGGAGGTGGAACTGGAAAAACTCTACTATTGTTACAATTATTGATTAATTCAATTAAAAACGGCGGTCATATTTTGTATCTAGACACATCTGGTGGATTTAGACCTGAACGTATATTAGAAATTCAAAAAGAATCTAAAATAGAGATTGATTTACTTGAAAAAATCACAGTATCAAGAATTACCAATACTTCAGATCAAATCAAATCCATCAAAAATATCGAAGAAAATAATTTTACCCTAATAGTAATTGATAATATTACTGATTTATTTTCTTATGAATATCAAAATGAAAAATCTATTTTTGAAAAAAATTCATTGTTTATGAAATACATGCATGAATTATCAAAACTAGCCATAAGAAAAAAAATCCCAATAATTGTCAGTAATATGATTAGAAACATGGATGACAAAGAGATTGAAAATATGCAAAATGCAATTGATCCTTTTACACATATCAAAATTCATCTTTTTAAAAATTCATCAAAATTCAATGGTGAAATTTATTGGGCATTAAAAAAAGAAACCTTTTCTTATACCATTACAAAAATTGGACTTGTTGATCATACTGAAGATTTTTAATGGTCTACTTTTAGGTTAAATAATGGCAGGAATTTTTGATTCAATCCCAATTATCACTGTAGCTTTATTTGCACTTGGCTTAGTTGGTGTAATTGTTTATGAAAAAACAAGATCAAATGAACCAACTCAATCCAATTCTTGATTCTTTATTTGGAAAATTTGGATTTTCTAAACTAACTGAAATTCAAAAGAAAGCATCACCAATAATTTTACAAAAGAAAGATTGTCTTGTGATTGCACCAACAGGTTCCGGAAAAACTGAATGTTCTGTAATTCCAATCTTTTCGCTTTTAAAAAATTCTAAAAAGATTGGAAAAATTAAAGCTCTCTATATTACTCCACTAAGAGCATTAAATCGAGATGTATTTAGGAGAATTACAACATATGCACATGAAAATAAATTAACGATTGAAATTCGTCATGGAGATACTAGTCAAAAAGACAGAAAAAAGATCACTGAAAATCCTCCAGATGTACTAATTACTACACCTGAAACTATGGTGATTCTTTTAACACAGGTCAAAATGTTAAATGCATTATCTGAGTTGGAATGGATTGTAATTGATGAAGTTCATGAGTTACTATCTAGTGAACGTGGTTCTCAATTATCATTAAGTATTGAAAGACTTGAATTGAACTCAAAATTTCCGCTTTCAAAAGTTGGATTATCTGCAACTGTTGGAAATTTTGATGAAGCAGGAAAATTTGTTGTAGGAACCAAGCGTAAATGTGAGATAATTAGAGATACTTCTGTAAGAAAATATGATGTCGAAATCAAATATGTTGATGGAACAATTTCAGACGTAGCAGAAAAAATTACTGAATATGTATCAAAAATGGATTTAGATTCACCTATTCTTCTTTTCACAAATACTCGAGGAGAAGCTGAATTTTTAGCATCAATATTAAAAGAAAAATCATCCATTCCTATTGAATTACATCATGGCTCTCTCTCAAAAGAAGTAAGAGAAGAAACTGAATTAATTTTGCGTGAAGGAAAAAGTGGTATTGTAGTGTGTACTTCTTCACTGGAGTTGGGATTAGATATTGGTTCAGTTGAATTAGTAATCCATTATGGTTCTCCAAGACAAGTTTCAAAATTTGTACAAAGAATAGGTAGAAGTAAGCACAATAGAAATGAATCAGCTCAAGGATTAATTATCACAAATAATCCTGATGATGAATTTGAAGCACAAGCAATTCTTGATCGAATTCAAGAGGGTTCTATAGAAGAACAAAAAATTCACGATGGCTCCCTTGACGTTTTAGCACATCATTTAGTAGGATTATCCATGCAAATTGGTGAAATTTCAGTTGAGCAAGCTTTTGAATTAGTAACAAAGGCATATCCTTTTAGGAATTTAAAAATTAAAGATCTAATCGATGTTTTAGATTTACTTGATTCAAATTACTTGATATTTTTTGATAGAACAAAAATGACTTTCTGGAAAAAAGGCCGCTCATTCAAATATTATTTTGAAAATCTTTCAACCATTCCAGATATTCTCAAATTCAAGGTTTTTGACAGCGTTGGAAAAAAAATCATTGGATCTTTAGATCAAAGATTTGTAGGTGATTTTGGCGACTCTGGAAATATTTTTGTCTTAAAAGGTTCTCAATGGAGAATTCTCAATGTTGATGAAAAATCACTCAGTGTAAATGTTGAACCTTTTAGAGGAGCTGGAATCACTGTTCCATATTGGGAGGGTGAAAATATTCCAATTGACTACAAAACTGCAAGTAAAGTAGGAAATTTTCGTAGCAAAGTTAAGAATGGAAATTTTAAACTAATTAACAAAATAATTGAAAAATTGAATTTTGATGTAATTCCTGATGAAAACAATATTGTAATTGAATCAAATAGATCTCAAGGATCAATTGTAATTCATTCTTGTTTGGGAAGCAAAATTAATTCAACATTAGCCACATTACTTTCTTCAATGCTTTCGGCAATGTTGGGAACTATGGTTGATTCTCGTTCTGATGGATATAGAATTGTTTTGTCTTCTAGATCTAGAATTTCAGAAAAATTATTCATAGATATTCTAAAAGACGATTATGATTTACAGTCTATAGTTAGTGCATCTTTAACAGGAACCCACAATGTAAATTGGAGAACATGGTGTGTTGCAAAAAAATTTGGTGTGGTTGGTAGAGGTGCAATATATGAAAAAAAATCTGCCAGATTTTTGTATGAGCGATATTCTAAAACAGTACTTGTTAATGAAGCTCTTCGAGAATTATTTCATGATAAATATGATCTCAAAAATTCTGAAATAATTCTAAAAAAGATCAAAGATGATAAAATTCATGTCATATGGTTGGAAGTTGATCAATTTTCAAAACTGGCAGAACCCATATTAGATCATACTGCAAAATATTATTCTTCTCCTGTAAATCTTGACAAGGGAATTCTTGATCTTGTAAAAGCTAGATTAGAAAAGACAAAACATCGTCTGATTTGCGCTCGTTGTGGAAAATGGGAACGTGTGTTTCAAACATTTGAGGTAAAAAATTCACCAATATGTCCATATTGTAAAGCTAGACAAATTACTGCAACATATTATTCTGATTATGATTTACCTAAAATCATAAGAAAAAAACATGATGGAAAAAAACTGTCTGCAGATGAAAGGCACAAATTTGATCGTGCATGGAAAGTTGCATCTTTAGTAGAAAACTTTGGAAAGATTGCCATTACTGTGATATCTGGATATGGAGTTGGTGCAGATACTGCAGCAAGAATCTTGAGAAACATGGTTGATGAAGAACATTTATTCAAACAAATCTATGAGGCAGAAAGACAGTATGTAGTAACCAGAGGTTTTTGGGATTCTTAATTCTTCTTTGTAATTTTAGAGAATGGGGTGATAAACAACTCTATTCTTCCTTCTAATCCTGCTTTTGCATTTAATCCTGTAATGGAAATAATTTCTCCTAATTCACACTTGTCGATTATTCTTGCTTGATTTCTCCAACCCTTAACCCAAATTTGCCCTGTATCGTCTTCAACAAACATCTCTGAAAGTGCTATTGATTCTCCTGATTTTGTCTGAACTTCGCGTCTTTCAGGAACTTTTAACACAATTGCTTCAATACAATAATTTTCATCCGCCTTGACCTCATTAATTTTTGTTCTGAGTTGAGATAATGAAGGAATTGATTCATCGTTATCTAATTTTCTAACAAAGGAATTTTCATCCAAAGTAATTGAATTTCCATAAACTTTTGATGGCATGCATTCTATTACATCTCCTTCTACACAGATACTAGTTGAGTTTGAAAAATCACTAATATTGAATAAATTCTTTTTATTGTCAACTGCTAAAATTAGATTTTTTCCATTTTCTGTTGGTGATATAGATAGAATTCTAGCAATTACTGGTTCTGCTTCTTTGCCCCCCTCAATTTCAATAATTGTTGCATCATTTCCATGAATTTCCAATCCTTGATTTCCTGATTTTACTCTGACACCTAGTAATCTCACCTTGGCTGATTGTGAAATCATATTTGGGATAGTTGATTCATCTTTACCCCATAACACTACTCTCATTGCACTCCCATCTTTTCCTTTCAGTCTCATTCTCAGTGCTTTTCCAGGCATACCACGAGAATTTGTAAATTCCATTCCAGTAATTATTCCATCAATTGTTCCTGAAACTACTAAATCTTTTTCTCCCTCATGAGATTCACTCACATCTTTTGTAATAGTGTCTATTGTGGGAATTTCACTTTTCGTATCTGTAGTTTCTATGTTTGATCCAGAACCGATGTTTATGGTTGGAGAACCATCAAGATCTGATTTAACATAAGCTTTGATAATTTTGATTAAATCTCCCGGTTTTAGATTTTCAATTCCTGGAAGATTTGCTTTTTCATCCCATAATTTTACACTGGCAGTTGAATTTGTATCATAGACAGTCATTGTCCTTAGATAAAATGGAGAGCCATCTTTCCTAGAAAATTGTTTTGCAGGTGAAAGATTCAAAACCCTAGTTTCTAATGAAATTTCTTTTGCTCCTGCATATAGATCCTTTAAACTAATCTCCGTTTTTTGTGGTTCTGATAATGTTATTCCATAGTCTGAAGCGATTAAAAATAATGCACCCTGATCAGTCAAATAACCTGCTCCAATCTTTTCTTTTTTCTGTTTTATCTTGTCTTCAAGTTGTTCTTTAGTTAATTCCGGTTTTTGTTCTAAAAATTTATTGATAAGATTCTCAAATTCTGACAACTCAGTTTTGCTAAACTCATTCTATTAATAAAAATTTCATTCTTTTGTCAATTTGATTTAATGAAAAAATGATCGCTATAACGTACTGATTTTATATTTTTACAAAATTCTATAATAGTTCTATTAATTTTCTACATTGTTTTATCTTAATTAATTCAATTCTTCTAAAATATGCCGTCACTTATCTCACTAACTAAATTAATAGGGAGATCGCAGTTTTATCATGTCTTGTATTGATGTCAATCATCTTTCAAAATTATATGGTTCAGTTAATGCAGTGTCTGATCTGACTTTATCTGTAAAAGCAGGTCAGGTTTTTGGATTTTTAGGTCCTAATGGAGCAGGAAAATCAACAACGATAAAACTTCTAACTACTCTTATTCCGCCTACTACTGGCTCATTAACTATTTTAGGTATTGATGCTATCTCAAATCCTCTCAAAATTCGTCACAAGATTGGTGTAGTTTTACAGCAACCTAGCTATGAGCCTACACTCTCGGTTGAAAAATCACTTGAGAAATACGGTATGATGTGGAATGTTCCTAAAATTGAGCGTAAAAAAAGAATGGAACAACTTTTGAAAGACTTTGATCTTGTTGAGATTCGTAAGAAACGAAATGAGGATCTATCAATTGGTCAAAGAAGGAGAGTGCAAGTTGCACGAGAATTCATGCATGATATGGAGCTGTTATTTTTAGATGAACCAACAGTTGGATTAGATCCTAGTGCAAGAAGAAAGTTATTAGATTATTTAAAAAATAAGGTTAAAACAGGTTTAACAATATTTTACACAACACATATTCTATCTGAAGCTGAATATCTCTGCAATCAAATAGCAATTATTGATAAAGGTAAAATTATCACTGTTGATTCTCCAGATGCTTTAAAAAATAGATTTGGAAAAGAAAAAACTATTAAAATTCATTTGTTGGAAAGAAAATCTGAAATTATTTCTCTTTTATCCAAAATACCAGACTGTAAAATTGATTTTGAAACTGGAACTAATATTATTATTCGTTCAGAACAGTCTGAATTAGTATTGTTACAAATTCTAAAGGTGCTTTATGATAATAAAATCGATATCGAAGACCTCTCTGCTGTACCAACAAATCTTGAGGAGATATTTTTAAACATGGTAAAAGAAAATGCATCCAATAATTAGATTAACTAATAGAAATCTTACGATTTCTCTTAATCCTGGATTTTTAATTTGGCAAATAATTTTTCCTTTAATCTATATTTTTGTAGCAGGATTTGCATATGCTCCATTGATTAATGCAGTTCCATTTGGAAATAAAGATCTTGATTATCCTGCATTTTTAGCTTCAGGTATGATTGGATTTAATATTATGAATAGCACTCTAATTTCTGGCATTATAATTTGGAATGATAGAAAATATGGTATGTTTGAACAAATTATGTCCGGCCCGTTCACTAGAAGTCATTATATTCTTAGTAATATTTGCACAATAGGCATAATTGGAATAGTTAGCGCATCTCTAATAGCCGTTGTTGGATATCCTGTATTTTTTGAATCTGTAGAATTTTCATTAGTGACAATTCCAATAATCATTTTTGGGGCTATTACTGGTTCAGTACTTTTTGGTTCTCTAGCATCAATAATATCTACCAGATTACGCTCAAGTGAAGGATTTAATGTAATAATTAACACAGTTTTTCTTTTCTTTGCTTTTGTTAGCACTGCATTTTATCCCGCAGATGGCGCACCTGAACCATTACGAACAGCATTTTATCTTAATCCCCTGACATATTTAGTTGATGTAATTAGAGCTGGAATTTTTGGAACTGTTACTGAATTTGTAATTGTCGAAATGATAATTCTTGTTACTATTGCATCAACTTTATTTGCAGTTGCCTCAAAACTTCTTATAAAATTAAATTTTTGAAAGTAGCCCGGCCCAGACTCGAACTGGGGTCAAAGGCTTCAAAGGCCTCTATGCTTGACCGCTACACTACCGGGCTGCTAAACCAAACACTCTAGCTCCCTTAATGAACTTTTTTTCTAATATTGGTCCAAATAATATGTACATGTGTTATGGTTTCAATTCTTTAATCAGTTTTTTAATAGGATCTTCCATTTCTGAAACAAATTTCTTAACTCTTATCTGATGTTTTTTGGAAGATGATAAAAGAATTTTGTTAATGTGATGACTAATTTTAGATGGATCTGTTTCTCTTTTCACTATATGTTTTTTCACTAAATGTGCTTCAATTATGTTTGGAACTGCATTATACGAGATTGTAGAAACTCCTAATAATGCAGATTCTGCAGTCATTGTTCCACCTGAACCTATGAATACATCTGTATTTTTTAACAAATGTTTTCCATCAAATGACATTTTTACAATTTTTGCTTTTTTACCAAATTTACTTTGAAGATTCTTAATTTGTTCTGGATATCTTGCTAAAATAACAATATTTTCATTTTCAAAATCAATTATGATCTTATTTATTATTGATAAAATATTACTTGATTTTAATACATATGATGCATGTTCTTCCGCCATTCTGACCAAAATTCTTTTTCTTTTATTATTTGGAAATGGTAAAATATTATTTTCATCAATTTTTCTCTTAATTGTAACATATGCATCAATGGCTTTGTATGAGATGATATTTTCTTTTTTAATTCCATATTTTGAGAATTCTTTTTTTGATATAACGTGTGGAATTAACAATTTTTGGATTAATGGCAGTGTTAATCGCATCACTGCATCAGCATGTGGAGAATCACAAAACGCTACGTGTTTTATTCCTAATCCAAAAGATATTCTTGCTGCTTCTGGAGAGCAAAAGCTAATCACAATATCTGGTGAAAATATCTCAATTTTTTTAGATAATTTTTCTATTCTATCAATACTGGCTCTGAGTTTAGTTTTTTTGTCATTCCCACCATGCTTTCCAACAAAAACAAGGTCAAAATTACGAATTTTTGCTAGTTTTGAAACTTCTCCATAGTATCTTGAAGTACACAAAAGATCGTGTTTTTTCCTTAATTTTTCAATTATTGGTTCAGAAAACAATAATTGTTTTGGTGTTAGAATATCAATCCAAATTTTCAAGTAATTTCCTAACTATAGTAAGTTCAATAAGTTTTTCTTAGTCTAATACTAGCTGTAAATATAATGGGAGGAGCAAAAGTAGTTGTTTATGGCCTTAGTACTGAAGGATATGCTATCGCATCCCAAATGGCAATCAAAGGAGCAGATGTCTATATCATTGATGAATCAACACCTTCTGCAATTTCACTCAAAGCTGAAATTGCAAAAACATATCCAAATGTCTCTTCTCTGAAAGAAGATGAACCTTTACTAGCTATGGAACCAATAGATGTTGCAATTTCTAAAGCACAATATCTATTCTTTACTCCTAGAATAAGAAAAACTGGACAAGATATCAAAACTGAAATTCATTCAAAATTCAAGGATGCAGTTTCTTCAATGAAAAAGAACAGCTCAGTAATTTTTACTCTTCCAACAGGATTTGGGGGTAACAATGAAAATATTTCATTACTTGAACATGTAACTGGTCTTGAAACTGGAAAGCATATATCATATTTTTATTACCCTCTAGAAGATCTTAAGGAACAACCGAAAATCATCGGTTCATTTAATGGAAAAGCGGATCCTGTTTTATCTGAACTTCTCACGGTAGGTAAAAAAGAGAAAAAATTTGTAGCAATTTCATCATCAGAACATTTTCATGCAATTGATGTTCTATCTAGATTTTCTAGTTTATGTAGTGTTTTAGAAGTTTGTAAATATGCTCAAGACGATGTTACTAAAAATGATCTTTCATCAGATGATTTTCAAGAAACATTCTTAGATAATATGGTTAGTGGGTTATTTGATTTGAAATCTTTAGGCTCTTCTTTTGAAGGAGCAAATACACTCATGTATCTAATTAATGGAAGTGTTAAAGGAATTGATGGTTACATAAAACGATTAATAGATGAAATTCGTTCAACACTAAAGAAAAATGATCTTAAAGCAAGTAGAACTAAGATTGCATTATCTTGGACACTTGATCAACATGCAATGCGTGGAGATAAAATTGAAATGCTACAAAACTTAACATCGAGGTTACGTGATTATATAGGTGATGTCGAAGCGTATGAAGACCCAAACTTTGATCTATTTCATAGTGATAAAACTACGATTGTAGTAGCATGTTCGAAATCTGATTTTGACAATATAGAAAAAACTAAACAAGACTCTAATCTAATTATTGTCAAAGCTAATCCTTTATGTGAAACAATCAATAATAGTATAAATTAGCTAAATTATTGTTTTAATTGAATTGTCTAGTGAATCTAACTCTGATGACATTCCAATTAATGTCATCACTGAAAATCAAACAGAAAATAATGAATCTAAAACATATTCAAAATCAAGCGTAAAAGAACTTTCTGAATTGTTGTCTTTGGAAAAACAAAAATCATCTGAATATGAAGGAAAATTAAAACTTGCATTAGCAGACTATCAAAATCTTAGTAGAAAAACTCAAACTGATATTGAAAATGGAGTTAATTCAAAAATTAATGAATTTGCATTGGATTTTCTAAAAATTTATGATGATTTTGTTAGAGCAAAAGAAGTTTTCTCTGAAAGTAAAGTTAATTCTGAAGGTTTAGATTCTATTTTAAAAAATATGGATTCTTTATTGAAAAAATATCAAATTGAACCAATTGAAGCATTGGGAGAAATTTTTAATCCCAATTTTCATGAGGCAATATCAATTATCAATGATCCAGATTTAGATGATAACACAATTACAAAAGAGATCAGGAAAGGATATATTTCTCATGAGAGAGTTATAAGACCGACATTAGTAGAAATTTCAAAAAAAGGATGATGATAAAAAAATGACTAAAATTATTGGAATTGATTTAGGAACAAGCAACTCTGCAGCAGCAGTAGTTATGGGTGGAAAACCAACTATTATCCCTGCAGCTGAAGGTGCAACTGTTGGAGGCAAAGCATTTCCATCTGTGGTGGCATTTTCCAAAGATGGCGATCTTTTGGTCGGAGAACCTGCACGAAGACAAGCAGTAACTAATCCGGATAGAACAATTGTAGCGGCTAAACGAAAAATGGGCTCAGATCATACTTTTAAAATTCTTGATAAAGAATACAAACCTCAACAAATTTCAGCATTTATTTTACAAAAAATCAAAAAAGATGCTGAGGCGTTTATAGGCGAACCTGTTCAAAAAGCAGTAATTACTGTCCCTGCATATTTTGACGATAATCAACGTCAGGCAACAAAGGATGCTGGAACCATAGCTGGACTTGATGTTGTTAGAATAATTAACGAACCAACTGCAGCATCATTGGCATTTGGATTAGATAAATCAAAAGAAGACATGAAAATACTCGTCTTTGATTTTGGTGGAGGTACATTAGATGTGACCATCATGGAAATGGGTGGAGGTGTTTTTGAGGTTCTTAGCACATCTGGTGACACTCAATTGGGTGGAACAGATATGGATAAAGTTCTAATTGATTTTATTGTTGATGAATTCAAGAAAAAAGAAGGCGTTGATCTCACTCAAGATTCAACTGCAATGACAAGAATTAGGGAAGCTTCTGAAAAAGCAAAAATTGAATTATCTACAGTTATGGAAACTGATGTCAATTTACCATTCATTGCACATGATCCATCATCAGGCGCTAAAAATTTAGAATTAAGGATTACAAGAGCAAAATTAGATGAATTAATCGGACCAATTGTTGAACGATGTAAGCCTTCAGTACTCAAAGCATTAGAAGATGCAAAGCTTTCAAATTCTGATATTAGTAAAATCGTAATGGTCGGTGGACCAACAAGGATTCCACTAGTAAAAAAATTTGTTAGTCAGTTAATTGGACAAGAATCTGAATCTGGCGTAGATCCTATGGAAGCTGTAGCCATGGGAGCAGCAATTCAGGCAGGAATTATTGCTGGAGATGTTAGCAGTGATATTGTTTTACTTGATGTTACTCCACTCACATTAGGAATAGAAACTTTAGGTGGTGTGCGAGAGCCACTAATTGAAAGAAATACTACCATACCAACTTCTAAGAGTAAAGTTTTCACTACTGCAGCTGATAATCAAACAGCAGTTACTATTCATGTTGTTCAAGGTGAAAGACCAATGGCAACAGACAACGTTTCTTTGGGAAGCTTTAATCTTACCGATTTGCCACCTGCTCCAAGAGGAATTCCCCAAATTGAAGTAAAATTTGATATTGATGCAAACGGAATTATCAATGTTACAGCAAAAGATCTTGGAACACAAAAAGAAGCTAAAATTACAATAGAATCTACTTCAAAATTATCTAAAGAAGAAATTGAAAAACTAAAAGAAGATGCAGAAAAATTCTCTGATGAAGACAAAAAGAAGAAAGAAAAAATTGATTTGAGAAATGAAGCAGAAAGTTATATTTACACTACAGAAAAACTGGTCAATCATGATCTTAAAGATAAAATTTCACAAGAACAAGGAATCAAAATCACCGATGCTGTGAAAGAAGTCAGAGAAGTTTTAGATAAAGAACCAGAAGAATTGAAGCCTAAACTTGAGACATTACAAACGTTGGTAAATGAAATTACTACAGAACTTTACAAAAATGCCTCGCCTCAACAAGGCGCAGATGGACAACAAGGCGCAGATGGACAACAAGGCGCAGATGGACAACAAGGCGCAGATGGACAACAAGGCGCAGATGGACATTCTGAATCATCTCAAACCGATCAAACAAAATCTAACTGAGATCCAAATTCAATCATTTATACTGTAATTATGATAAAGGTATGATTCATGGCTGCAAAACGAGATTATTATGAAGTTTTAGGTGTTTCAAAAACATCCACACCGGATGAAATTAAGCAACAATATAGAAAATTAGCACTAAAATTTCACCCTGACCGTAACAAATCTTCAGAAGCAGCAGAACATTTCAAAGAAATTTCTGAAGCATATGCAGTAATTTCAGATCCTGAAAAAAAACAAATCTATGATCAACATGGACATGCAGGTGTAGATGGCAGATATTCCACAGATGATATTTTTCAAGGAGCACAAGGTGGAGGATTTGATTCAATTTTTGAATCTATTTTTGGTCGTGGAGGTGGAGGATTTGGGTTTAATCAACAACAACGAGGTTCAGATATCCTTTATCAAACCTCTGTGACTTTAGAAGATGTTCTTCATGGTAAAAAAATGGAAATTAGTTTACAAAAACAAATTCAATGTGATATTTGTAATGGTTCTGGTGCTAAACCTGGTACCAATAAAAAAACATGTACAACATGTAATGGTCAAGGACAAGTTAGACAAACTCGTAATATGGGATTTGCTTCATTTGTAACTGCCGCACCTTGTTCTGCTTGTCGAGGTCAAGGATCAATAATTGAAACTCCTTGTAATGAATGTAAAGGACAAGGAAAGAAAAAAGGAACAAAAATAGTAACCTTTGACATTCCTCCTGGAATTGATTCAGGTGATTATACAGTTCCTGATGAAGGAAATGAGATTCCTGATGGAGTAAATGGTGATTTAATTATTAGAGTAAGAGTTCAACCTCATTCTAAATTCAATAGAGATGGAAAAGATATTTTTTATGATCATGATATTTCTATGATTGATGCTGCCTTAGGTTGTGAAATTACGGTTCCAACATTAGAGGGAACAGAAAAAATTAAAGTTGATTCTGGTAGTCAACCAAATACAATTATCAAACTAAAAGGAAAAGGTGTACCACACATTAATTCAAGAGGAAAAGGTGATCAGTTTGTTAGAATTGTAGTAAATGTGCCTAAAAAACTCAATAAACATCAAAAAAATCTCTTAGATGAATTTAGAAAAGTAAGTGACTAAATGACTGAAATGAAAATTGCCTTGGATGTTGATGGCGTACTTGCAGATGTGATCATATCCTGGATGAATTATAGTAATTCTATTAGGCAAAAAATAACTAAAAATCAAATAACAAATTGGGAATTTTGGAAAGAATTCCAAATAAATCCATTTGATTTTTATGCTGAACTTAGTTTATGTTGGAAAAACTGGATGTCAATACCTACCACAGAAAAAAACTTGCCATCTATTACAAAATCTCTATCTTCTATTGGTCAAGTGGATGTTGTTACTGCAAGAGAACGTTCTACTGATTCATTTGTAAAATCTTGGTTAGATTATCATGATATATCATACAATAATTATGTCTCAGTAATTGATGGTCCTATGAAGGCAGAACTAGATTATGATGTATTTATTGATGATTCACCACTAAATGTAGAAAAATTTCTAACAAATAACAAAAAAGTGATTTTGTATTCACAACCTTGGAATGAACATGTTTCTGATGATCAAATAATTCGAGTTTCTAATCTTTCTGAAGCAATAGAAAAAATTAAACTCATTTGATTTTTTCAAATTTTCTAATGTTTACTTGATGACCGTTTCTGACATGTGAGGAATGTGATGTGTTTATTAATTCACCAATTTTGTCTTCTGTATAGAATTTTACATTATACCGTCCTAGTATTTTTTTGCAATTTGAACAATAAACTTCTCTAAATTCCATTTTATCTCTTGATTAATTTTGTATGTGTGTTTCATATAATAAAGAAACTTATTCTAGATCTCAAGATTTTTCTATGCGGGAGTCACCCAGCCTGGTCAACGGTGTAAGGTTCAGATCCTTATCTTTTAGGAGTTCGTGGGTTCAAATCCCACTTCCCGCACCTATCTAGAATATACTATCTAATTTTTTCTTGATGTTTTTTAAAAGAAGTTTGTTAATTGTTTCACCAGAAGCTTTACCTCTTAACTCCTTCATGACAATTCCCATCAGTGGTCCAATTGCTCTTTCTTTTTGATTTTTAATTATCTCTTCATTATTGTTTACAATATCTTCGATTATTTTTTCTAAATCATCTTCATTAACAGATTGTATTGATGTGTTTTTCATAGCTTCTTCTACAGTTTTTGCTTTTCCAGCCATTATATTTTCAAATATTATTTCAATCGATTCTTTGGCAATTTTTCTTTTTTCTAATAATTGAAATAATTTGAAGATTTCTTCATTACTTAATAAATTAGAGTCCAATCCACTTCTTTCCAAATTTGTAATTGAAGAACAAAGAATTGATGCAACAAATGTTGGATTAATGCTAATATCTTCAACAATTCTTTCAAATAATACAATATATCGTGAATCAAAAATCTGTTCTGCAAGTTGAGGATTAATTTTGTATTTGTTTTCTAAATCTTTTATAGAATCATCCCAAGATTTTGGTACGTTTTTTTCAGATTGTGTTAATTCTTCTTTTGTAATGATTATTGGTGGAATGTCTGTTTCAGGATACATTCTTGCAGATCCTGGTCTTGGTCTAAGAAATTTTGTTTCTCCTGTCTGGGTAGCTAATCTTGTATCTATTGGAATACCTGTGTCTCTAATGTACTCAATTCTTAAAATAATTTGTTTTACAACAGTATCCACTTTTTCGTCAGGTGCTGCCAAAATTAAAAATCCGTCATTTTCTTTAATTCCTATGGATTTTTTAAATTCATCCAAATCTGATTCCTCGACTCCGTAATTAGGAAGCTCATCTGAATGAAATACTCCGCCTATTCCAAAAAATCTTACTAATTCTGCCACTTCTTTTCCTAATCTAATTCCTTCATATGGTAAAAATCCAAATATTCCGGCCATGTTTTTAAAATGTATTGCAATAATTTTCTGATTTTTCTTTATCGCATTTTGAATAATCTTTGATTTGCATTTTAAAAATAATTTTGTAACGTCTTTTTTATTCTCATTATCAAATTTCCAATTTCTTTCTTGAATTTTTTCTGAGATTACTAACAAACCATGTTGTCTTTTAGCCTCATATTCCACAACTTTTTCTAATTGATCTAATTGTTGAACCCCTTTAACCTCAATTACAACACCACCTCCATCTTTAATTGAAATATTAACATCTTGCCTGATTGATCCTTGTCCTCTTTTCACTTTTTTTGTACTTCGTAAAATTCTTCCTAGAGATAATGCAATTTTTTTAATTTCGGTTAATTCTACTTCAAAAGGTTCTGTTGCAATTTCAATCAATGGAATTCCTAATCTTTCTAGGCCAAATTTTCTTGTGGAACCCTCTTCACCCAATATTTTTGCTGCATCCTCTTCTAAACAAATTGATTGAATTCCTATTTTTTTATCTCCTGCATTGTAAAACCCCCCTTGTGAAATTAACATAGTACGTTGAAATCCTGTTGTATTGGAACCATCGATTACTGTTTTTCTCATAGGATAGATCTCACTAAAAACATGTGATTTTAAAGCAGAAGAAATTACTAGAGCAATTTTTCTTGCATCTTCATCTAATTCATGTGGAGGCTCTTCATCTTGTTCTACTAAACAGCTACTTTGAGGGTTGGCATAATACATTATTGTTTTAGATTTTGTACTTTCAAATAATGCGGCAGGATCAAATTCACCTAACTCACTTTTAGATACTCGTAATTTTCTTTGGAATTTAATTGAATATTCGTCTGATTCAATAGGGGTACAATTACAGAATAATTTTTTATTCGTTGCAAGCTGCTGATGAATTTCTAATCCAACTTTGACACCTACATCTTTGATTGAAAATTTCTCCATTTTGATTCCTAATTATACAGAAAATTCAGATGCAATTCTATTAAGCATGTTTTTCTTAATTTCGTCTAGGTTTTCAGTATTTCCAGTAACCCACATTGCTTTGACTAGTGCAATTTCTGGAATCATGTTTTCTAAAGGAATTATTCCTAAATCAAGTAAATCTCTACCGCTTTCATAAACTGTCATTCTGACTCTTCCATCTATACATTGAGAGGTCATTCCCATAAAGATGCGTTTTTCATTTCCCATTTTTACCATTGAATACATGTTTTTTCCAATATGTCCTAGTCCGGTACCTTCAAAAATTATTGCTTTATAGTCAGAATCTATAATATTTTTTAATAAAGATGGGTCGTATCCTGGATGATACTTCACTAGTGCAACTTTTTCATTTATTTTGATCTTAGGTTCAAATTTTTTAGATGTAAAAAAATCTGTTTTCATATTATCATGAATTTCATTATTTACAATTAAAAATGCAGGATCATCTCCAATTGTTTGGAATGCTCCTCTTTTGCTTGTATGGTTTTTTCTTACTCTTGTACCAAGATGACATGCAATTGTTTCGTCATTTTCATCTTGATGCATTACAATATAGATTCCATTTGTTTTACATTCAGTTAGAAATTTTGTAGCTCCAATTAGATTTAATGCAGCATCTGATGATGCCCGATCTGATGATCTTTGTGAACCTACTAGTGCTATTGGTATTGGAAAACCTGCAAGTGAAAAAGAAAGATAAGATGATGTGTAATGCATTGTATCTGTACCATGTGCAATAATAATTCCTGAATATTCAGATTTAGAATATTCTTTTAATGTTTCAGCAATTTTTAACCAATGTTCAGGCATAATATTTTCTGAATACTCTGAAAAGAGTACTTTTGTGTCAATATTTGCAATTTCTGCCAACTCTGGAACAGACGAATTCAATTCCTCAGCTGTTAATACTGGCGTAACTGCACCTGTTCTATAATCAATTTTACTTGCAATGGTACCCCCTGTTGATAATAACAGGATATTTGGCAAAGTCTCATTTTTTTCAATTCTTTCATTTTTTTCTGTTATTTTTTCTAAAGATGGATTTTTTTCAATCGTTTCAATTTTTGTGATCTCTAAACCAATATTGTATCCGCTCTTTAATTTTAAAACAATATGTTTGTCATCACTGTGTTCATATCTTGGCATAATTATGCCTGAATACCTTATATCCGCTAAAATTTTAACAGAATCTCCAATTGAAAGATGGTTTGTTTTTAGAAATTCTAATGATTTTCCATCATAGCCTGTATATTGTGACATTTATGAGGATTAGATTCGTAATTTAATTAAAACTATCTGTAATAGGAAGCTACTAATTTTTCTCCCATCTTAAGGTCTTTTTGCTCTCTTACTTTCTTAACTGCTTCTTCAAAGTGTTTCATCGTAACTTTGGCATCTATTGAAGTTTTTTCTATGTCTTTTACATCTGGATGTGAGTCTAAGAATTCATGAATTACTAGAGATACTGCGGTGTTTGCAATGGATGCTGTATCTGCTCCACTGAGTCCGTCAGTAATGTCTGCAAGTTTATCGAAATCAATGTGATTAGGATCACTTTTTTCACTAATAGTTGGAATCTTTTCAGCGTTAATTACCAATATGCTCTTTCTGCTTTCTTTATCTGGAAGTGGAATCTGAATAATTTTATCAAATCTTCCTGGTCTTAACAATGCTGGATCAATCATGTCTGCTCTATTTGTTGCAGCTAATACGATGACGCCATGCATGTTTTCCATTCCATCTAATTCTGTTAGTAATTGACTGACAACCCTTTCTGTTACTGCTGTTTCACCACCAGCTCCTCTGATAGGTGCAATAGAATCAATTTCATCAAAGAATACAACACATGGTGCTGATTGTCGTGCACGTTTGAAAATTTCTCTTATTCCTCTTTCTGATTCTCCAACCCATTTTGATAAGAGTTCAGGACCTCTAACTGAAACAAAATTAGCTTCACTTTGAGTAGCTACTGCTTTTGCAAGTAATGTTTTACCGGTACCACTAGGACCATGAAGTAATATTCCTCTTGGCATCCTGTGACCTAGTTTATCGTAAAGACCTGGATATTTCATTGGCCATTCTACAGCTTCCTGTAATTCTCGTTTGACATCTTCTAACCCTCCGACATCTTCCCATTTCACATCTGGATTTTCAATGAATACTTCTCGCATGCCTGATGGTGTTACTTCAATCAATGCTTTCTGGAAATCGTCATGATTTACAATTAGTTTGTCTAGTGTTTCTGGTGGGAGTTTCTCTTCTTCTAGATTTAAAACAGGTAATAATCTTCTCAAGCATTTCATTGCTGCTTCTTTACATAGATATTCCAAATCTGCACCAACATATCCATGGCTGACAGATGATATTTTATCTAAATTAACATCTTCACCTAAAGGCATATTTCTGCTGTGGATTGCAAGAATGTCTTTTCTTCCTTTTTTATCTGGAACTTTAATCTCAATTTCTCTATCAAATCTTCCTGGTCTTCTAAGTGCAGGATCAATTGCATTTGGTCTATTTGTTGCAGAGATGACAATTACTTTACCTCTTGCTTCTAATCCGTCCATTAATGATAACATTTGAGAAACTACTCTTCTTTCAACTTCACCAGTAACTTCTTCTCTTTTTGGAGCAATAGAATCAATTTCATCAACAAAGATGATTGATGGAGCCTTTTCTCTTGCTTCTTTGAAAATTTCTCTTAGTCTTGCTTCACTTTCACCATAGAACTTACTCATGATTTCTGGACCTGATATACTAATGAAATGTGCATTACTTTCATTTGCTACTGCTTTTGCAAGTAATGTTTTACCAGTACCTGGTGGACCATACAATAATACTCCTTTTGGAGCTTCAATACCTAATTTTTCAAAAATTTCTGGATGTCTTAATGGGAGCTCAATCATCTCTCTTACTTTTTTAATCTCATTTGAAATTCCACCAATGTCTTCATAGGTTACTTGTGGAACTCCACGTAATGTTTCTCCTTTTTCTGCAATGTGGAAAACAGTTTTTTGAGTTACTAAAACAGCATCAGCTGCTGGATTGACTCCGATTACTTGAAAAGTTAAACGTCCACCAAAATATGGAACCATTACATTATCTCCTTTGATCAAAGGAACACTCTCTAATGCATCTGCAAGATATCTTTCATCTATTGGAGGAATTGCTTCTAGTGGTGCAACTACTACTTTTTCTGCAGCTACAGCTTTTATTTTTCTAACAGAAATTGTATCACCAATAGCAATTCCTGAATTATTTCTTCCTAGTCCATCAATTCTGATAATTCCTTTTCCTTCATCTGAAGGATAAAGTGGTAGACATTTTGCTACTGTTCTTCTTTTGCCTTTAATTTCAATTACATCGCCTGTAGAGGCATTTAATGTATCCATAGAATCATAATCAATTCTTGCTACTCCTCGTCCAACATCTCTTGTATATGCTTCAAGAACTTTGAGAGAAAGAGCATTTTGACTCATACTCAATGGCCTCAATTCTAATTTTTATACCTTTGTGGTAATTTCTCTAACTAACAGTAAGAATACCACAAGCTTAAAATTCTCTTTAGGTCGGAAACGATCAACTTGGGTAAGAGACCATTAGTTCGAAGACGAGGCCGAGGAGGCAATCAATTTAGATCTACTTCTACTGGTAAAGTAGGAGTAAAAGCCAATTATCCACGTTTTCCACTAGCAGAACAACATGAGGGTGAAATTATTGATCTTGTTCACGAACGTGGTAGGGAAGCACCCTTAGCCAAAGTTAGATTTGAAGATGGTTCTGTTTCATTTGTACCTGCAGTTCTTGGAACTACCGTTGGTACAACTTTACAATTTGGGTTAAAATCACAAATAGAAAAAGGAAATGTCATTAGTGTTCAAAATATTCCTGATGGTACAATTGTATGTAATATTGAAAAGCACTTTGGAGATGGCGGTGCAATTGTAAAATCAGCAGGTACTAATGCAACTGTTTTCTCACATGGTGATGATGGTGTTACTGTAAAACTTCCCTCAGGAAAGTTTACTACTCTAAATCCTAAAAACAGAGCAATGATTGGTACTCTTGCCGGTGGTGGAGCTAGTGAAAGACACTTTATGAGTGCAGGTAACAAGTGGCGTAGTTTTAAAGCTAAAGGAAAGAAGTATCCTATTGTTAGAGGTGTTGCTCAAGCAGCTTACGTTCACCCACACGGTGGTGGTCGTCATCAACACGTTGGACAAAGTTCTACAGTCTCAAGAGATGCTCCTCCTGGTGCAAAGGTAGGTAGCATTGCTGCACGAAAGACTGGTAGAGCAAGAATTAAAGAAAGAAAGTAGTTTTCTTTTAACCTAAAATTGATTAATAGCTCTAAGAAATATTTTCATAGTGTCAAATTATCGTGTTAGACTCTTTGTTACTGGAAAAGTACAAGGTGTTTTTTTCCGTCAGTCTCTCAAAGTCATGGCAAAAAAAAATAATGTTTTTGGTTGGGTTAAAAATCTCAAAGATGGTAGAGTAGAAGCCGTTCTAGAAGGTGATGAAGAAAATATTAGCAGAATTATAGAATGGGCTCATGGAGGGCCTGCTAATGCAAGAGTTGAGGATGTAGAGATACGTAATGAAAAATTTGCCGCAGAATTTTCTAAATTTGATGTGTTATACTAGTGAATTTCTTCAAATGCGTTTTTAATGATTTGAGTGCATTCTAAAATTTCATGATCTTTTTTAATCTGAATTATCTGCATTGGTTCTTTTCTGCTTTTTTGGATTTTAATGATAATTCCTTCTCTTACAGGTTCAACATCTGCAAACCATCTAAATGTCATTGATTTACAAAAAACCACTCTATGCATTCTAACATCTTCAATTACTTTATCCCCTAATGAAAAACAAAATTCTCTTATTGAATCAAATAAAGGCAGTAATGAACTGGGAATTTGTTTTTTAAAGTCCTCATAACTTCTTTTATTCCCAAATGAGATAATTCCTTCCATAAATTTGAAAATCTGATTTTAATTATTAAGGTAGTAGATCTGCTGGCTCCAGTCTAGACGAATAGCCCCATTTCAAGGCATACAAGATCCGCCACGTTGACGAGGAAGCGTGGATGCTCCACCTTAGGATTGCTCCCTCCCGGACCTCATCCCTTTCGATGGTTCGGTCTTAGAAGTTATCCCTTCGGATATTTCTAGTCCTGCAACCACCCGCCTCGGCGTGATTTCATTTCCGCACACCAAGCGGGAATTACCCTTCTAGAGATTTACCCAACAGTTGCTGATCTCTGCATTAGCCGGTTTCAGAATAGGGCACGGCTGGCACCCTGATCCTACCTACTACCATTTTTCCTAAGAAAGTATGTTATATTTGCATTAGGTTTGATTTTCTTTTAGTTTTAAAACTACACTGCACACTGAGCATACATTACCTGTACAATCATTTCCACATTTTTCGCATTTTATTTTCTCTTTTGAATTTGAATTCTTTACTGTCTGTGAAATTTTGAGAATTGATTGATAAAAATTATTTTTAATTCCACTATGTTGATTTTCTAATGAATTTAAAAATTCACGAATTTCTGTTCTTATTCCTTCATTCATGTGTGGACAAGGTTCTGATTGAAATGGCATATTATTTGTAAAAGCATAAAATACAATTTCAGATTCATAAATTTCACAGAATGGCTTTATTTTTCTCAAATCATTTGTAGAAGTATCAGGATCCATCCAACCAACCTTTGTGGTGTCTCCTGAAAGCATGTTAATCACAAATGTTTGCAATGTATCATCTAAGTTATGCCCTGTGGCAATTACATCGGCACCTATATCTTTGGCTGCATGATCAATGGCTCTTCTTCTTAACGTGCCACAAATTGAACAAGATGAAGTTTTTTCATTTTCTCTCAAGTCTAATGCTTCATCAAGTGTTAATTCAAACAGATCCTTGTAAGAATAAACTTTATGCTCTACATTAAGTTCAGAACAAAACTTTTCAACTATTTCTAATGCTTCATTTCTATATCCTGGAATCCCTTCATCAATAGTTATTGCTATTATTCTAAAACTATGAGTTAATGCCATTTCATTAATGATTTTTAATAATGCTAGAGAATCTTTTCCTCCTGACACTGCAACTGCAACTAATTCATTATGTTTTATCATATTGTATTTTGAAATAGTTTTTGCAGTTTTTCTTACAATTGACCTTGAGAAACATTGTGAACAAAGCCTTTCTCCAGAGTATTTTCTTGTATATGCTGGAGGATTTTCACATCTGTCACATTTCATAAAATGAATTGATTTTTTTCATTAATGATTCTTTAGGTGATTTTAGATTGTAAACCATCCAGATTTCAAATATGACAAGGCAATATTGAGGCCAAATAATACAAAGGTGAATGCATAGATTCCCCACATTACGATATTGACTGATTTGTCTGAAATTCTTTTATCAATAATTGTGTGAATGAATTTTCCTCCATCCAAAATTGGCAATGGTAGCATGTTGATGATTCCAATGAAAAATGAAATCATCCATAGCCATAGGAAGAACATTGAAACATTTGGATCATTCCATTCTATGAAATTCATTATGGGTTTGTATGCAAATGAATTGTCTCTCATTATGCCAATCAGGCCTCTTTCAGGATCTTCCGGTGCAGACATTATTTCTACACCAAAGTTCAATGTTTGACCATCTCTGATTACTGAAACACTTGCAGTTTCTCCAGGACTAAGAACAGGAAAATCAACTGGACTGTATATCGGTATGTCATTAATTGAAGTAATGATATCATTTGCAAGCAATCCTGCTTGCTCAGCACCAGAGTTCTCTATTATAGAAAGTATCAAAACTCCTTCAGGTAGTTCATAAAATACACTCAAAAGTGGTTCTGGTAATACCATTGCAAAAAATGGATTTGTTAACAAAATAGCACCCAACACAAATGCAAACATTACATTTGATGTAGCACCTGCTCCAATCACTCTTAATTTTGAAATCTTTTTGGCTTTTTCAAATTCTTCTTCATCAGGCTCTACAAATCCTGCAAACATTGCAATAAATATTGCAAATCCACCAGTTTTGATTTTAATTTTTTCTAGAGCTGCTACAATACCATGCGCTCCTTCATGAATTACAAGTACGATGGGTATAGATAGCAAAAAGTATGTAATTGATGATGCAGACGTTAATGTAACTCCTGGAATCAATACTGTCAATTCTGAAAATTCTGATTGTGCAACAAAAAAGTTTGATACATTATTTAGCAAAAACCAAAATGCAAAGGCCATCATAATAAAACCTGCAATCACACTTGTGTCTGCAAAAACCCTAATCCCTCGTTTTGTTCGACCTAATATTTTTATGAGAACTTGATTAACTCCCTTGTTTTTGTATACTAGACTGTATGCTTTTAATTCAAAACCATATTTTTCTAATTTGAGAGCTTTTGCAATTACAATAATGACTACCCATGCCATTAAGACATAGATTATAGAATTCTGGGTAATAAAATCAAGTTCCAAACTAATTGTTAATTTTTTAAGGTACGGTCATTTATCGTTTACTATGAAACTAGTTGTAATTATCTCAACATACCCTGACAAAAAATCAATCTCTAAAATTGCAAATCAGCTTGTAAAAAATAAAACAGTTGCTTGTGTCAATATTTCTAAAATATCCTCAATTTATTCCTGGAAGGGTAAAGTAGAAAACTCATCAGAATACATTGCTATTTTTAAAACTGTTCCAAAAAACAAGAGTCTATTAAAAAAGAAAATTAAAGAAACTCATCCTTATGATGTTCCTGAAATAGCTGAAATCGATGTTAATTCAATTAATAATTCTTATCTGAAATGGGTAATAGAGTCAACAAACTAAGATTCTACTGGATATCGTAACAAAGAAACAATTCCACCCAAACCTGTCACTCTAAGACCAATGTCTGTAGATGAATCTACACTGTAAATTGTCACTCCTTTATTTTCTGCATCATTTAAAAAATCCATCATTGCCTGTTCGTCATTTTCCTGAATTGCTCTGTCAGAAAATACCAGTGATTCAACTGCTCCCATCTGATTGGCGTTAAATGTTTCATTATACCCCATAGTAAATTTCCTACTTTTCTTGTTTGCAAGAATCATTACTTCATCAATTATTGATGATGCTCTGGCTAATTTGCTGTCTGACATTATTTCTTGCATTGCTTGGGATTTTGTAAATGTGTAAATTCCATCTTCTCCACCAGAATCAATCCCATCGACCACTTGAATTTTGTATTTTTGTAATTTTTGTGATTTTTCAACAAAATTTGCGAATCTCTTTTTTGTTTCACCAGGACCAAAGATAACTATTGTATCTCCCTCTTTGAAAATACTTGACACTGCTTGTAACACTTGATCAAAGAATTTTTCAATATTAAAATTAGTTTTGTATCTTTTTCCGCCAGAACCTGAATAGATATTTGGCATAAATTCCAAATGAGTACCTCTTAACCTTGCAATCCCACTATCACTTGTGTCAATTGCAACTAGAACAAAACTGACTTGGTTATTAGTTGATTCTAAAAGTTTTTTTTCAATTGGTAACCATTTTTTCTTTGAAATTGTAATTCCATCATTAAGTTTGAGAATAAAAGAATGATGTGAGCCATGAGGAACTGATTCGTTACTTGATTCAGAAATTGTACCGCCTACTCTTAATCTATCTAGAACACCGTCAAGTGAAATTTTTTCCACAATTAATGCAATCCTGACTTTGATTCTCTCACCTTTATCCGGTCTTGAATAATCTCTATCTTGTTTTAGCACTCTTGTTGTATCTCCAATCACTTTATCATTTTCTTTGATTATGCGCCGTAAATTCAAAAGATCTTCAGAATCTTCTGGTATGACAGACATTGAATTTTCATCTATTTCTTTTGTAATCATGATATTATTCTAATTCACAAAAAGAAAAGAGTTTAGCTTGTTTCTTCAGTTTTTGTTTCTTGTGATTTCTTTTTCAGATAATTTTCAACCCATTCTAAAGTTAGAACACCTGATTCAGACAAATTTGTAAGAGAGTTTGCAGATGCTTCCCCTGTCACTTTTCCACTGTTTTTTCTAATTTGTCTCCATTTGAGAGATGTATTTCCACTTTTTGAATTATAGATTATTCCTAAGATATCTTTAGCATTGACAAATGTGATGTCTCTAATTTTTTTTAAAGTAACTTTATCTGCTGCTTCTACATAGATTGCTCCTAGACTATCTTCTCTTTCTGCAAAAACCTCAAAATCTTCCAAATAAGCTCTTGGTGCATAAGATTTGCAAGTACTAGAGATGACAAATCTTCTAAAACTTTCCAATGAGGCAGGAGTGTCTATTGCAACCATTTTGAAAGAATGAACTATTGGCCATTTATCAAGCTTCTTGAAAGACTCAATAGGAATCCGCTTGAAACATGCCTTGCAGGCCATGATGTACCTATCCCTTTGATTGATGATGAGGATCTTGAGTTCTGAGCCTGCATTAGGATTTTAATGGATGGAATTTCAAATAGAAATATGAAATCTCTAACTGAATATTTGACATTTGAAGTTACAACTAGAAGAGCCTTTGTCAATATAACATCTGATGTAAGAAAATTGGTTACAAAAAGCAAAATTCAGGATGGCCTCTGCCTAGTCAATGCAATGCATATCACTGCAAGTGTTTTCATTAATGACAATGAGGGTGGATTACTACATGATTATGAAAAATGGTTAGAAGGATTAGCTCCGCATGAACCGATTAGACAATATGATCATAACAAAACTGGGGAGGATAATGCAGATGCTCATTTGAAACGACAAGTAATGGGACGAGAAGTCGTTGTTGCCATTACTAATGGCAAATTAGATTTTGGACCATGGGAAGAAATTTTCTATGGTGAATTTGATGGAAAAAGACCAAAAAGAGTTTTAGTTAAAATTATTGGCGAATAACTATCCAAAGTCTGCATCACGTTTTTGACTTTGTGATTCGTTCTTTCTTGCTGCATCTCTGAATTCATCATTGTGGTTTTGAGGTCCGTGTCCGCATTTTACACATGCAATTTTGAATCCGTCATCATTTTTTTCATATGTCTCACAGCCACAGAAACATGCCATGATTGAATATAATTTCTAAGATGATATATCTTTTGGGTTATAATTTCAGTTATGCAGATTTACAACATTCGCCCATTGGAATTTCGTGATCATGTGGACATTTTCTTGGATGTTTTAACATTATACATAGGGCATCTGTGAATTGTTTATTCATGTGATGTTCAATTCCACATACCATCTCTTCATCAATTTCTACCTTTAATGCACTATCCATTAGAACCTCTAACAGTCTGCTGTTTCTCATCATGCTTGAACCTATTCTTTCACCATCATCTGTAAGCTTTACACCTGCTTTGTTGTAATTTACAAGATTTTTACTATTTAGTTTTTTTAACATCTGAACAACACTAGGCTGTCTTACATTGAGCATCTTTGCAATGGTGCTAATTTTAACATCTTCTCCTCTTTCTTTTATGTGCCAAATTGCTTTGAGATACATCTCTACATGTTCAGCTTCTGCAGTTCCTACGAACAATGCTTCTTCATCTAATGCATCCATGTTACACCTTCTTTGAATCTTTTAATAAGTATTCAAAATATTGACGTGCAAATCCTGCCAATCCTGTATGATCTGCCCATATTGCAACAACTTCTGAGGAATTTACACCTCCTATTTCTGGACCTAAAAGAATTACAACATATCTTTTATCTGAAATTATACCTCCTCCAAACAATCCTTTCTTGATTGTTACAGTGGCTACTCGTTTGATTGCTTTAATTGATTCCTTATCCATCTTATCTGATGTTAGAATTGTAATCTCTACACCTTTATCATGAAGTGATCTTAATTTTGGCAATGCTTGTTTTACAAGCTCCACTCCTGCCTCAGGCAATGCAATCATTACTTCATTTCTACAAGTCTCTACCATCTCTAAAATTTTAGCTGCAATGTTTACTGCACCAGATAAAACCCAAATGTCTGGCCTTTCACTGGTACCACTTTTCTCATACAATGGAACTAATTCATTTAAGATAACATTTTGATTCTGTGAAAAATCAGTTTCCATTTTTTGTTTTGTAGTTTCTAGACCTGTAGATGGAGACTTTGCAAAGTATTTTGTTGGTCTTGAATCATCTGAACCAATCCAACCTTTTTCTTCCAAAGTTCCCAATACTTCATAAATTTTTGAGTATGGTACTCCTGATTTTTGACTAAGATCTGATGCTGTCAATTCCCCTGATTTGAGTAAAGCTGAAAATGTTCTAATTTCATAACTGGTAAGACCAATTTTTTCCAATGCCTTTCTTGTTTTATCTGAAATGCTCATCTGCGATCTAGTCGATCAGTTTTGATATTTAAATCAGGTATGCCTACCTCCTAAATTCCACCCGGGGGCAAGTATGAAATCGATTATATACTATCCCAGAAAAATTTGAATTACATATGGCACTAATTCAGATATCAAATCAATCAACTAAAAATTTAGGTAAAAAATCCACAATTAGATTCACTCAAAGCATCTGTCCAGACTGCAATATGATTCTAGATGCTGAAGTCTTTGAGAGAGACAATCAAGTCTTCATGTCAAAGGTATGTCCAACGCACGGTGAATGTGAGGAATTATACTTTGGCTCTTATGAAATGTACAAGAAATTCAGTACATACTGGATGGATGGCAAAGGCGCTCATTCTCCAAACGTAATGATTGACAAGTGTTCATGTCCAAATAACTGTGGATTATGCTCAAACCACTTATCACACAGTGGACTAGCAAACATGATTGTAACTAACAGATGTGACTTGACATGCTGGTACTGTTTCTTTTATGTAAAGAAAGGCCTTGAAGGCGCTTACATGTACGAGCCAGATCATACACAAGTTAGAGGCATGATGAAGACTCTCAGAGCTGAGAGACCAATTCCAGGAAACTCTATGCAAATTACTGGTGGTGAACCCATGCTTAGAGAAGATATTGCTGATGTTATCAAAATTATGAAAGAAGAAGGCGTTGACCATATTCAAATGAACACAAATGGTATCAGACACGCAATGGATCCAGAAGCTGCAAGAGAAGTAAGACTTGCTGGATGTAACAACTTGTACCTTTCATTTGACGGTGTAACTGCAAGAACAAACCCAAAGAACCATTGGGAAATTCCATATGCACTTGACAGTTGCAGAAAAACAGGTACTACTGTAGTATTTGTTCCAACAGTAATCAAATCAATCAATGATCATGAATTAGGTGGAATTATCAGATATGCACAAAAGAACATGGATGTAGTACATGCTGTAAATTTCCAACCAGTATCACTAACTGGTAGAATGGGCAAATCCGAACGTGAAAAATATAGAATTACAGTTCCTGACTGTGTTCAAAGAATCGAAGAGCAAACAAACGGTGAAGTAACTGTTGATGACTGGTTCCCAGTTCCAAGTTGTATGCCCCTAACTAATGTAATTGAAGCATTCTCAAGCAAACCGAAATACGAATTATCTATTCACTTTGCTTGTGGTGCAGGAACATACATCTTTGAGGATGCAGATACAAAGAAGTTCGTTCCATTAACAAAGTTCTGTGACATTCAAGGAATGTTAGAATTATTTGAAGATAAAGCAGAGGAAATCCGTTCTGGTAAAAACAAGTACTTTACAATGCTTGAAGTTGTAAGAAAACTCAAAGGCTTTGTTGATACAAAGAAGCAACCTGCAGGATTAGACTTGGCAAAGATGTTTGGTAACATACTCATGAAGAGATCATTTGATTCAGTTGGTTCATGGCACGTCAAAGGGTTATTCCTTGGCATGATGCATTTCCAAGACAAATACAATGAAGACTTGGAAAGACTTCAAAGATGTGATATTCACTATGTAACTCCAGACCTTAGAATAGTTCCATTCTGTGCATTCAATGTAATTCCAGAATGGTATAGAGATAGAATCCAAAAGAAATATTCTATCACTGTAGAGGAATGGGAAGAAAGAGAAGGCGTCAAATTAGAAGATGGCCTGTACAGAGGTCTTATGAGACGTGGAGCAGGTGATGAACTTGCTGCTGGCTGTGCAAAGAGTCAGATGTTCCATGATGCTGCTCAAGCAACAATGTAAATCTGATTTTTTAATCCAAGACCTTAAAAGGTCTAGAAATTATTTTGTTTTGTGAAATTTCTTTTTATCTCGCCTAGATATTCTGGAGGAATTGGCGGGCATGCATCAATGCTTGCAAATCAATTACAAAATTCTGGACATAATGTTAAAAAAATGAAAACACCTCATATTCCAATAAAAAATCTAAAAAATCCAAGTTATGCAATATTTGGAGCATTAAAAGGCATGATTGATCGAGAAGATTACGATATTATTCATGGTTTCAATGTTCCCTCTGCATTTGCTATGCATTATGCAAATGGAAAGAAAAAAGTCCTTTCTGTTCATGGGGTTTTTAGTGATCAAGTTAAAACAATACATTCTTCAGCAACAAGTTTTATTGCGACAAATGTTGAATCACGAGTTTTGAAATGGGCAGATATACTAACTACTGATTCAAAAACATCTCAAATTGAATATAAAAAAAAACTAGATCTAAATTTTGAATATTTACCATCTCCAATTGATACTGAAATGTTTAAACAAGTTCCAGAAGTAAAAAAATCAAATAATCAGATTGCGTTTATTGGGAGGAATAGTTTTGAAAAAGGAATTGATATACTAAAAAATATCGAATCTAAAATTAATGGAAAGGTAGTTTATTGTGTAAACAAACCTTGGGAAGAAACAATGAAAATACTAAAGTCATCTACAATACTAGTTGTTCCTTCTAGAATGGAAAGTCTTCCAACTGTAATAAAAGAAGCATTTTATCTAAAAATCCCTGTGATAGCAACATCAGTAGGTGGAATTCCAGAATTAATTAAAAATAATGAAAATGGACTATTAACAGAATCTGAAAATTCTGTTATGTTATTAGAAAAAATTAACCAATTATTATCTGATCCATCTTTTCAACAAAAACTCTCTTCAAATGGATATGATTTTGTTATGAATAATTTTACATGGAAAACAATCTTGCCTAAATATATAAAATTCTATGAAAATTTGTTAAGAGCATGACTCTTTAACCATTAATTTTTTTAAACCCTCCTCCAATTCTATTTCATAATTCCATTCTATTTTTTCTTTGGAATGAGTTGTATCTGCTTGACTTTTTTCTATATCTCCTGGTAACTCTTTATCAAAAACTGGCTCAATCTTTTTACCAGAAATCTTGATCATTAGTTTTGCTAATTTCAAAATTGAAATTGATTTACCTGTACCTATATTCAAAAAATCTTGAGAAATATTGGATTCCATAGATTTTACATTTGCTTTTGCAACATCTTCTACAGAAATAAAATCTCTAATTTGATTGCCCTTACCATAAATGATTGGAGGTAAATCATTATCAATTTTTTTCATAAATTGTGTTATGACTCCTGCATATGATCCAGTTTGGCCTTTTCCATACACATTGAAGTATCTTAATCCAATTATGCTTACTTTATCATTCCAAAACTGTTGAGTTAACTTTTCTTTTTCTACTTTTGTTTGTCCATATGGGTTAATAGGATTTTTTTCAAAATTTTCTTTAATAGGAATTTCATTAACGTTTCCATATATGCTTGAACTGCTTGCAAAAACAACTTTGACATTCAATTTTTTTGCTATTTTGAAGATATTTTTTGTTCCATTAACATTAACATCATAATATTCTTCTGGTTTTTCAAAAGATTCTGGAACAACTGTTAATGCTGCTTGATGAAAAATTCCATCAATATCTTGAATATTCTGATTTAATTCTTCAAAATTTCTAATGTCAATTTTATTAAATGAAATCTTTTCTTTTACTTCTTTTAATCTTGAAAGATTACCTGTATGAAGATTATCTATAATGGAGACATCATGTCCTTTTTTTATTAATAATTTTACAATACTACTTCCAATAAAACCTGCACCCCCTGTTACTACATATTTCATGATTTGTGTCATTTTAATTGATTTTTTAAATTTTGGTAAATAATGATTAAAAAAGTAAATAATCAGGTAAATTTGGGGTATAATGACAAGTATGAAAAATATTTTGGAAATGAATGATTTAGAAATAGTCGAATCAATTCAATCAGGAAAATTATCTATATGTGTAATAGGGATTGGAAGAATTGGTTTGCCCACAGCTCTCTCATTTGCCAATTCAGGATTATTAACTATAGGAGTTGATATTAATGAAAAATTAATTGATATGATCAATTCTGGGAATTTCCCCTTAAAGGATGAGCCTGGGTATGATGTGATTTTTAATAAAGTAATCAAGGAAAAAAAATTCCGAACAACAAGTAATTTTTCTGAAGGAGTTAATTCTTGCGATGTGATAGTTTTGTCTCTTCCTACTCCTATGGATAAAAAAAATATTCCTGATTACTCTGCTTTACTTTCTGTAGCTCAAAAATTACATGATGAAATGTCTGATGGTAAATTGATAATCATTGAAAGTACAGTTGAACCCGGTTTTGTTGAAAAGGACTTTCTTGAAATTCTTGAAGGATTTGAAAAAAAATTAGGAAAACATTTCTGTTTAGGAGTCTGTCCTGAAACTGCCAATCCTGGACAAATTCTAAATGATTTTGAAAGATTACCCCGATTAGTTGGAGCTATGGATGAAAAAACACAAAAATTAATCACTAAAATCTATAAACATGTTTTTACAGTAAATTTAATTCCAATGCCTGATTGTAAAACAGCAAATGCTGTAAAATTAACAACAAATGTATTTAGAGATTTAAATATCGCATTTGTAAATGAATTGGCATTAATCTTTGAAAAAGCTGGAATAGATATAATGACAGTTCTTGATGCAGCAAAAACAAAATATAATTTTCAAGTACATTATCCTAGTGCAGGTGTTGGTGGACCGTGTTTACCTGTAAATTCTTACCAAATGATAAATTTTGCAAAAAAATTTACTTCTAAAACTTTTGAATTAGTTGAATATGGAAGAAAAATTAATGAAAAAATGCCTTACCATACTATAGATCTTCTTGAAGATGCATTAAAAGAAATTAAAAAATCATTATCAGGCTCATCTATTTTAGTTTTAGGCGTTTCATACAAACCAGATGTAAAAGACATCCAAATTTCTCCAGTAGAAAAAATTGTTGATTTATTAAAAGAGAAAGGTGCAATTATTTCTATTTATGATCCTTATTTTAAAAATTCAGAAGTATTTGGAATAAAAGTACTTGATGATTTTGTTCAAAATTTAGAAATTTTAGACGGATTAATTATTGCTACTGCACACAAAGATTTTCATAATTTAGATCCGGAATTTTTAAAATCTAAAATGAAAAATCCTATAGTAATTGACTCCAAAAATATCATCGATCAGCATTTGGCAAAAAAAGCTGGATTAATTTATCGTGGAATTGGAAGAGGAAAAATATAATACATGAATATAGATTCCATCAAATCCATTCTTACTCTAAGATATGATTATACTCAAATACCAATTCTTCCAAGATTAAATTGGAAGGATCTAGAAAAAAAAAAAGATTTTTCACTAGAAGATATTTCTAAACAATTAACTTTAAATTTATATAAACAAATACCCCGTGACTACTCTGGACCTATATCAATTTCATTAAGTGGTGGAGTTGATTCATCACTAGCATTATGTATGTTAAAACAAAGTTTTCCTAACAATCAAATTGATGCAATTTCAATAAAATTTTCTGATAGTGCTGATGAAACAGAAACTGCATCAAAAATTGCACAAGAGGTTGGAGTTGATCATCATATAATACAAGTTAATAATTTTCTAGAAAAACTTCCTGATGCAATATCAATCACAAAGCTCCCTTTTTGGGATATTCATTGGATATATGTTGTTGAAAATACAAGAAATTTATCAAATTATCTTGTTTCGGGTGATGGAGGGGATGAATTATTTAGCGGATATGTTTTTCGTTATTCAAAATTTTTATCAAAAATAAATCCTAATTCTAGCCCCAAAGACAAAATTCAGGCATATCTTTCGTGCCATGAGAGAGATCATGTTCCTGAACAAGATCAGATTTTTGAAAAAAAAATGCAATTTAAGTGGGATGATATCTGTGACAAACTTCATCCTTTTTTTGATAATCCCTTATCTCCTATTGAACAAGTCTTTTTAGCTGATTATAATGGAAAATTACTTTATAATTTCTCTATTGTTAACAATTCCATTGCAAAACATTTTAACATTAATTCTGTCACCCCCCTCCTATCTCCTGAAATAATTCAAAAGTCAATTAAAATACCTACAATTCAAAAATATGATTCTTTATCAAATATTGGAAAATTACCGCTAAGAAAACTTTTGAAAAAATTTGGAATTGAAGATCTTATTGAAAAACAAAAACTAGGTTTTTCTGTTAACACTGAAAATCTTTGGAAAAATTATGGGTTTGAAATGGCAAAAGAATATCTTTCTGATGGAAAAATTATTCAAGATGGTTGGATAAAAAATGATTGGGTTCAATCAAATTTGGATAATCAAAATATTGACATTAGACATATCAATAAACTTCTTGGATTGTTATCTTTTGAAATTTGGTATAGGGATATTGAATTACAAAATTAAAAATTTTATCATAATTCAAATTTTTCTTTAACAAATTTTAAAAAATCTTCTGAAATTTTTTCCCATGAAAATTTTTCTTTAACAAATTTTCTTCCTGTTTCTCCAAATTGCATAGATTGTTCATTCATTAAAATTGAAATTTTTTCAATTATGTCTGCATCATCATTCTTTTTTACTAAAAATCCTGTTTTTCCATCTTTCATTAATTCTGGAATTCCACCTACTGATGTTGCTATGGTGGGTTTTTTCATTAATTGTGCCTCTAACAATGTTAAAGGTGCCATATCAATTCCACTTATCAGAGCATAGATATCAATTTCTGAAAGAAACTGTCTTACTCCTTTTGGATATTCCAAATTACCGAGCCATTTAAAATTCCCATATTTTGATAACTCTGAATTAATAATTCTTGCATAGGGTCCATCTCCAACCCAATAAAATGTTAATTTTGGAAATTTTTTTAACACCCTTTTTAAAACAAGCATTTCTTGAGTTTTCCCCCAAATGTTGGCACTTTGTACTAATCCTACACATGGGTGTTTTAGCTTAATTCCTTTTTCATAAAACCAATTCTCTGAGTTGATTCCTTGATACAAAACATGTGTCATCTTTTTAGGAAATATTTCATTAACTCTATTTTCAAGGAATTTACAAATTGGTAAAATACAATCTGCATTTTCAAAAACTTGGTTTCCAATAGATTTCCATTTTTCTATGACAATATTTTTTGGAAATTTTTTATATGTTGTTTCTTTTGCCCATTCTATTTCTTTCCAAAAATCTCCTCTCACATGAACTAAAGTAGGAATTTCTTGTTTAACAGATTCTAAAGCAAAATGTCTAGGCCGATCAACAAGAATAAGATTTGGCTTAAAATCATTTACCAATTTATTAAATTGATTTTTTGTTTGAAACCATTTTGAAATTTTTCTGCTTGGAAATCCATCATACAATTCACTATCAATCACTACTTTAGTTTCGATTTTTAAATTTGAAAGAGATCTGGCAAAATCATTTAGATGAAAATTTTTTGATGGTGAACCTCCTATAAGTAATTTCAATTTCTATAGAACTTGAAATCTACTTACTAATATTAAGATCTATTTACTTTTTATCATATTATAGAAAAATTATCATGTATTTTTCATTGTAAAAATATATGAACTAGGAAAAATAGAAGCAAAATATTTTCTAATTTTATGACCTTTATCCTTAAAAATATTATGTCCAGAATAAACTAATGGACCATTTAATTCATCACAAATTGTATATCCATATGACACAAACAAATTTTTCCATTTATTTTTTGAAAATTTAACAATTTCAATAATAAAAGATTTTTCTGTTCCTAATGGGTGAAGAAACAATAAATTTATCAATTTATTTTTTTTATGATTAAATAGATTTTCTTTATTATTCTTTAAAAATTTGTCAAATTTATTTTTTTCAAACAAATATTTTGGCAATAATAAATAATGCAAAAAATTAGTAATGATTGACCACCAATTTGAAGGGACAATGTGTATAATTAGACCATCTTTTTTTAAAACTCTGTTAATCTCTTTGAATAACAAATTCTTATTTTTTACGTGTGCTATGACATGTGATGAAAAAATTAAATCGAATGAATTTTCTTCAAATTCCAAATTAGTACCATTCATTTTTTTTACATCAAAATATGTTGAAGATGGATCAATATCAATAGAGGTTACATCGAAACCCCAATCAGTTAAAATTTTTGCAAAATATCCGTCTTTTCCTCCAATTTCTAAAATTTTCCTCTTTTTTGAATCTAAAAAATACTTTTCAATGGATTCCAATTCTTGCTTCCGAATAAATTCAAGCCATATTTTTTGAACAATCATTTCCAATCTTTATTTTTTTTCTATATTATATGATTAAATCGCCAAATATACTATTTTGCAACATTTCTAATCCTATATTTTACTTAAAATAACTGAAAATTATAATTAACTTATAGCTAAATAGGTGATATCTAATTTGTTTAAAAAAATTCAATCAAAAATTTCCAATCTGCCTTATTTCTATCAATGGAATATTCTTGTAAAAATAAATGATGAAATTTCTACATCCTTTTCAAAATTCAAAGAAATTACTCCTCCTAAGGATAAATTTTGGGCAGACCCATTTGTACTCTATAAAGATGAAAAATATTATATTTTTTTAGAAGAATTTCTAAATTCTAAGAATAAAGGACACTTGTCAGTGTTCACAATTGACAAAGATGAAAATTACACTGAACCTGTAAAATTTTTAGAACGTGATTATCATTTATCATACCCCTCAATTTTTGAATTTGAAAATGAATTATATCTAATTCACGGAACTACTCATAATTCAAAATCATATGTTGAATTATTCAAATGTGAAGATTTCCCATTAAAATGGAAATATGATCGTAAATTAATTAGTGATATCCCACTTGTTGATACTACTATGTTTTTTTATAATAAAAAATGGTGGATTTTTGCATGTAATGCAGAAAATGATGGAACCTCACAGTCTAATGAATTAATGTTATTTTATTCTGATTATCCACTTAGTGATAATTGGATTTCACATCCTATGAATCCTATAATATCCGATATTAGAAAAGCTAGACCTGCAGGAAAAATTTTTGAAATGGATAATAAGATTATACGACCTGCACAAAATTGTTATGAAGTGTATGGAAATGGATTTTCTTTTAATGAAATCATAAAATTAAACGAAAATGAATATGAAGAAAAACAATTGGAATTCTTTAAACCTGATTGGAAAAATCATTTAATTGGAACTCATACTTTTAATTATGATCGTGGTTGTACCGTAATTGATTCAAGAAGAAAGCGAAGCCGACTAAATTAGTCAATTTTTAAAAATTTACGCATAAAATTTTATGGTATAGCGTAATTGATATACTACAATAATTAAAAAAAATCATGAGGCAAAATATTGGGTTTCGAGGATGGTTCTATTTTAGACAAGGATGGACTACTTACTTTGCGTTCGTTTTTGCAGCAATTAACACTATGGTAGTTACCTATTATCTCGCAATTGAAAATATTCCTTTCTTGAAGACTGTTTTCCCAACATTTTATGTCTACTTGGCAATCACAGCATCTTTAGGTATTCCACTACTAATTTTTGTAGGGTATGCACATCAGAAAAAAACTGCATCTTACAAAGCTGAAGCTGATATTTTTTATGAATCAAATCCTCATGCATTAAGAACCTATAATGACATAGAGTTACTTTTAAGATTAAATTTGAATTTAGTAAATTTTCTTATTCTAGATAATGAAAAAAACAATATCTCAAATGAAAAATTAAATGAATTAATAAACTTAAAAAATGAAATTGAAACTTATTTTAAGGAAAGAAAAAATAATAAACGAATTGATATTGAATACTTTAAAAAATTTTCAAACTTGACATAATTAACTCCTAGCCAATCTTTCATATTCTTCCTTCCCCCATACCTTGATATTTTTTTCTCTGAATTTTTTGATATAGATTTTTTCAATACTAAGAATAACAAAATTTTCAAATTTATCTAACATTGATAGTTTTCTATCTAAATCTTTGTTCTTTTTTAATACTGTATAAAAAATATTTTCCCAATCTTTTGAAACTAATTTGGGATCTGATATTTTCTTAACATATTCATATTCTTTTTGTGCTAATTCATCTCTAAATTGTTTTGATTCTACTACTTTATCAATAATTTTAGCAATTTCTGCAGGTTCATTTGATTGTGGTAAAAATGGTGGAATAACTAATTCTCCATCAATTATACTTGGTTTATTTGGTTCACTATAACAAATTACCGGTTTTTTACAATATGCAGCTTCTCTTTCTATCCCCCCCTGAATCCCTACTCTCATTTGTCCCATAATTGCATCAACTCCTGAAAAATAGTTCCCTAACTCCTCTCTTTTTATTAATGGAATAAACTTAACCTTATCTGGTTTTGAATTAATTAATTCTTGATTTATTGAGCTTAATTCATCAAATTCTTCAACAGTTGTGTCTTCAATAAACCACTTTACTTGTAATATTTCAAAATCTGATTTACATAGATCAATTGCCTTCCAAATCCGATCAATTCCTTTTTCTAACCCAACTCGTTGTGCAGATAAAATTGTAAATTTTTTCTTTTTTAATTCAACTGGTTTTATTTTCTCATTAAAAATATCTGTATCTACAAATACCCTATCTAATCTTATTGCATCTGATCTGTATTTTTTTAAAGCCAAAAAATATTCTTCAGATGTCGTAATACATGAAATTGATTTATCCAAAATTTTTTTATAAAAATATTTTTCAACAAAATTATAATTCTTATTATCTTTAGAAAAAGGTGGAGTAGTAATATCGTTTCCTACAAAATACATCATGTAATTTATTCCAGCTAAATATGCTATTCTTGCTCCGGCCCAAGGCAAAGCAATGCATAAATCGTATTCATTCTTAATTTTTTTAATTTTTTCTACTTGTTTTGAAATTAATAATGAATCAAAATATTCAATTTCATCTTTTCCTGTAGTAGTTTTATCTACTCCTTTTTTTGGAAAATCTATCAAATGAATTTGTACATTTTTACTAAATTTTTTCATCAAGTAAATATTACTAGTTGAATCCCCAATTGCCAATATTTTCATTTGTAAAATAACAAAAACTGTTATACTATATTATGTATTTATTATTGTGTTTGTACAAGAGTATGAAAAATTATGATCAAAAATTCAAAAATTGATAATATTTACATCCGTAACATGATGACACTCCGATATGACCCTAGACTGATCTCTAATACTGAGAAAACAATATCTAGAAATTTGTCTGATGAACAAAATGATTCATCAGGAGTAAAAACAGAAAAATTACTAAAACAATCTTTTATTACAAAATTTGGTTCTAATACTTCATCTAAATGTGTTTCATTAAGTAGTGGTATTGATTCTTCTCTATCTTTAGCTCTCTTAAGAAATCTTTATCCTAAAATAAAAATTACTGCGCTATGTGGTGTTTTTGATGAAAGTAATGATGAATCAAGATCAGCAAAAATTATTTCGGAAAAATTCAATGCAGATTTTAAAATTATCAAAATGCCCTCAATTTTTAAAACTTTACCCGAATTAATTTGGATTACAAAAAAACCTAGGTGGAATACTTATACTCATATTATTTCAAAAGAAGCAAAAAAGTTGAACTCTATTTTAATTACAGGTGATGGAGCTGATGAAGTTTTTGGCGGTTACACTTTTCGATATTCAAAGTTTTTAAAATTACATAAAAAAAATGATACTTGGAAAACTAAAACTAAAAATTATTTAGAATGCCATAATCGTGATTGGGTTCCAGATCAAAAATATATGTTTGGAACATCAATTAAATTTTCATGGAATATTATATACAACTATTTTAAAAAATATTTTTTAAATTCATTACTTCCGTTAAAGCAAATTTTTTTAGCAGATTTCAATGGAAAATTAATGTGTGATTTTATTCCTACTGCAAAATCAATTTCAAATTATTATGATATTCAAAATTTTTCACCTTTTTTAAATTCTGATGTTATAAGATTTGGTTTCAGTCTCCCATTAACTCAAAAATATCTTTCTAATACTGGTCAAGGAAAAATTGTTTTGAGACGAATTGCAAAACGATATGAAATTCCCCATATTGAGAGTAAGCAAGGCTTTTCTCCCTCTTTGTTGAATGATTGGAATAAAAATGGAAAAAAATTATTTGATTCTTTAGCAATGGATGAAAAAGCTAACATCTTCAAACAAAAATTAATTGATTACAATTGGGTTGTTTCTTCATTTGAAAAATTATCTCAGGATGGTGATATTAGGTATTTGAATAGATTAATTTCAATTCTATCTCTGGAAATATGGTATAAAATGATAATTTTAAAGGAATTTGATCAAAATTATAAATTCACATAAATCAACTTAATTTAAAATACATCCATGTTTTCTTAATTTTAGAGTTATGACAAATGAAAAAATCTGTGTTTTAATTGCTGGTACTGGTGGGGGCGGAACTGGTATGGAGATATTAAAATCACTCAAAATGGCCACACAAGAATACAAAATTGTTGCCACTGATATGTGGAAAAATAGTTTTGGTTTGATGGAAACTCCCTATAGATATGTGATTCCACCTGCAAATTCTCCTGAATACGTTGATTCATTACTTAAAATTTGTAAAAAAGAAAATGTTCAAGCTATAGCAACTGGATCTGAGCCCGAATTAAAGAAAGTAGCCCAAAACTCCAAGATTTTTGAAGAAAATGGTGTTAAAGTTTTGCTAAATTCATGGGAAACAATTCAGAAATGTACTGATAAATTTACATTAACAAAAATTTTAAAATCACTAAATGTCCCATGTCCAGATTTTTTTCTTTACGAGAATGATGATGACCTATCAAAAATCAAAACTTTTCCAGTAGTGATCAAACCTCGAGTTGGAGGAGGCTCACAAAATGTTTTCCTTGCCATGGATGAAGAAGAGGCAATATTTTTTACAAAATATCTTAAAAAATATGGATTTGAGCCATTAGTTCAAGAATATGTGGGAGATTTTAACAATGAATTCACTGTTGGAATTTTGTATGCAGATAATGGAAAATTACTCACATCTATCGCCATGAACCGTCTATTGGGAAGTGGATTATCTACCCGACAAACAATCGTTTCTAAATCAAACAAAAAATACATTATTTCCTCAGGAATTTCTCAAGGTCTGATAGATGATTTTAAAGAAATTAGAGAAATGGGAATTAAAATTGCTAAAGGTTTACGGGTTAATGGGCCAGTAAATATTCAATGTAGAAAAACAGATGATGAAATTATTCCATTTGAGATCAATCCAAGATTTTCTGGAACTTCTTCTCCACGAAGCTTGGTAGGTTTGAATGAACCTGATATTTTCTGTAGATATAAATTATTTGGAGAAATTCCAACAGAAATTAATTACAAACATGGTTATGTTGTAAGAGGTCTAGTTGAAAAGTTTATAGATTTTAATGAAGCAAAAACTATTCCAACAATATGATTAAACTAATTGTTTTTGATTTTGATGATAGAATTTATAATAAAACAATTATCTAATAATATTAGATACTTTGAAGGTTCTTTTAACAGGCAATACTGGTTTTGTAGGGAGTAATATTGGAAATTTTTTACTAAAAAAAGGATATGTGGTTGAAGGAATTTCCAGAAAAACAATCTCTAGGGATTATCTAACTCATAGTTTTGATCTTAAAAAATCTAATTTTATTGAAAGATTTCAACCCAAAACTAAATTTGATGCAATTATTCACTGTGCTGCAATTACCGACGAGTTGGATATTTCTACCATATTTGAAAATAACATACTTTCAACTTTGAACATTCTAAATTTTTGTAAATTACAAAAAATTAAAAAATTTGTTTTAATTTCTGGTCATAATGTCTATTCACAACACTCTCATACTCCAATTCATGAAAAATCAAAGATTGCCCCATCATCAAATTATGGATTAACGAAGCTCATTCAAGAAAATTTAACACAATTTTTTGCTAAAAATTTTTTGATTAATGTTGTAATACTTAGACTTTCATACACATATGGTGCAAATCAAGATTCCAAAAAAATGATTCCTACATTAATTAACAAATATGTAAATTCAGAACCTATTAAACTAGACAGATATGTTAATGGCTTTCAAAAAATTGATTTGATAAATATTCAAGATGTTTGTAAGGTAATTCCAAATACATTAAAACTAAAAAAACAATTTGATATTTTTAATATTGCATCTGGAAAAACTGTTACAGTTAAAGACATTATAAAAATTTTAAAACAAAATATGAAATCAAAATCATTAATTTCAATTAATGACATTAATAAAAAAATTAATCATTTTCAATACAACATTGATCATGCAAAAAAAATTCTTAATTTTAAACCATCTACAGATCTTGAGAAAGGAATAAATTCATTAATTCCTGATTTTACTTAATTGCAATAATCCTAACATATTTGAATAAGTTTCTTGATAATGGTAAACATTTTTGTAAGTGTTCTTTAATTAAATGATCTGTATTTTTTGAAATTTCATGCTTTACAAATCCTTCCCCAAGATACCATTCATAATTATAAAAGATTTTTCTAAAACCAATTTTTTTCATTATGTTTCTGATCTCCTCTTCTTTGAATCCCCCTTTAGCAGTTTTTTGATATTCTGATTTGATGATAGTTTTTTTCCCTGCAGTATTCAAACTTTTCATTTTTTTCTTTTTATAACCATCTGTAGGATCATTCACATGAATAACTTCATTTTTTAGAAATTCATTTTCAATTTTTCTAGGATCAAATTGTTTTCCATTTTCCCAATAATAATAATTGGGATCTTGATCAGAATAAAAAATTCCATTTTTCTTTAAGCATCTATATGCTTCTTTTAGTGTGGGAGTTAAATCATACAAATGATGTAGAAATCCATACGAGGTACAAATGTCAAAAAAGTTATCTCTAAATGGTAAAACAGAAGTGTTGCCTCTTGCAAGTTCTACATTTCCTTTCTTATTAACTTCTTTTAACATTTCATTTGAAATATCAATACCAATAACATTTGTACTAAATTTTTTTGCTATATCTATCACAAAACCCGTTCCACATCCTATATCAAGAATTTTTGGATTATTTTTTTTAATTAAAAAACCTTTAAAATATTTTTTAACTCGTTTAATATTTTCTGGCTTGTAGCTAGGTTCTTCTAAATTATAATCTTTAGCTTTATGTTTGAAAAATTTTAAATTTGCATCAATTATCTCATTTTCCATTTTTTTGATTTTCATGATATTCCCCTGATTATTGTTTCCTTGCAAGACATGTGTATCCTGCATCACTTTCTTTCAAAAATTTTATTCTTAATTTAAAATCTTTACACCATTCTTCAATTTCTTTCTTTGTATGTCTCCAAGCAAATTTTGGATGATACCAATCAAAATTTACTACATTTGAATATTCAAATCCCCATTTCTCGTTCCAAAAACATTTAAAAAAATGATTGTAAACAAATTGTTGCAAATCATATTTTCCTTTTTTTATGCCTAATAGAGGTAGATCTTCAGAAATTTTTATAGTGATTTTTTGTTTGTTTAAATCTTTACCAAATTTTGTTATACTTTCCATTTTCTTTAGAGATTGCTGTGGTGATGTGCCACTAATTTCTTGCCGAATATAATCATCTACAAATTCCCTAATTGGCGATTTTTTCTTGTATACATAAAATAAGCAATCCCCTCCAGGTTTCAATTTTTTTATAATGTTTTTTAGAGCATTTTTGGTATTTGGTGTATGATGTAGAACTCCATTACTCACAATCACATCAAATGATTTATCTTTATACGGCAAATTATTAAGATCTGCTTGTGCTAGAATTGGGCTTTTACAATAATTTTTGATCGCGTTAGGCACTTTATAGACTGCAGTTGAAATATCAATTCCGTGAAATTCCTTTGCTTGTCCAGCCCATAATCTTGCTGTTGAGCCACTACCTACTCCAATATCCAGAACAGTTTTATTTTTTAGAAATGATAAATCTTTTTCTGAAATTCCCATAAACCCCAGAATCGGCCCTTTCAATTTGGTTTCAAATTCTTTGTCATTTTGACCAAAACTAGAATTTGTCCATTTATAACCAAACGATTTACTTACTTGATTTTGTTTTTTATTCTGTATACTTTCTACAAAATTTGGAATTCCATTAGTAATTTTAAATTTATTATCTTTAGAAACTAAAAAATTATTTTTTTCAATTAATGAATTACCTGTTTGTGGATCCACCCATAAAATGAGTCTTTTTTTTGTATTTTTATTCATAAATTAACCATTTAATGTTTTATCAATAATCCTACAGATATTTTCTTGATCATCTTGAGTCAAATTTTTGTGTAAAGGCAGTGTTAAAGCATTTTTAAATAATAACTCTGAATTTTTTAAATCATCCACTTTTTTCATATTTTTGTATGCAGGCTCTAGATGTAATGCATATGTACCTATTTGACTTTGAATATTTTCTTTTGCTAGGGCCTCTCTGATTTTATCTCTAAAATTTTCTTTTTCTACATAACATGTGTAGGATTGATATGTTTGTCTAGTGTTTTTTCCAACATAAGCTGGTTTTATCCCATCAATCTTTTCAATTAATTCATGATATGTCTTTGCTTTAGATATTCTATCAGAAACAATCTTCTCGATCTTTTTCATTTGAACCACACCTATTGCACTTAGTATGTTTGATAATTTGTAATTCGTTCCTATACTTTCAAAAGAAGATCCTTTAGCTCCAAAGTGTTTAAACGAATAACATTTTTCTGCAATTTCATCATTATCTGTAGTTATCATCCCTCCTTCACCTGTTGTGATTACTTTCCTAGGATGAAAACTAAAACAAGAATAATCAGCAATTTTTCCTACATACTCTTCTCCAATTTTAGCCCCCAAACTACATGCTGAATCCTCTAGCATTTTCAAACCTAATTTCTCACTTTTTCGATAGATTTCTTTTTCTAATGGAACTCCTGCCCATGAAACTGGACTAAAAACTGTCATTTTCTCATCATATGCTTCTTCAAGAATTTCTGTAGTCATATTCATACTAGCAATATCTACATCAGCTAAAACTGGAATTCCACCTGCCAATACAACTGCTTCTGCAGTAGCTGGATATGTGTAATCTGGAACAATCACTTCTTGACCTTTGATATCTAGACACTCTAAAACTGCATGAAGTCCAGTTGTACATGATGTTACTGCAATTGCATGTTTGACACCTAAATAATCAGCGACCATTTTCTCAAATTCTTTTGTCGTAGCTCCTTCAGTTAGAAATCCAGTACCCATCACTTTTCTAATTTCATCAATTTCTTCTTCTCCTACATCTGGTACTGCTAATGGAACAACTTTTTTTTCTGACATAATTTTGACCATCCATTCTCTTGTATTAAGGTATTTTTTAGGAAGCTTTTTTACTTTACAAGAGTAGGCATTTTTATGAAAATTCTGATTATGGGTTCTGAAGGATTTGTAGGACAAAACTTGGTAAGTGGATTATCTAAAAAACATGATGTTCTAAGATCTGATCAGTTAGACTCAAATGAAAAAAATTACTTCAAATGTGATATTACAAATAATGATTCTGTTGAATCTGTAGTAAAAGATGTAGATGCAGTTATCCATCTTACTGCTCATTCACTTGTATCATCATTGGATGGTTCTATTGCTAATGCTCAAGTAAACATAATTGGATTACTTAATCTACTTGAAAGTTGCAGAAAAAATTCTATATCTAAAGTAATTTTTACTTCAGCATCTTCCTTAATTGGAGAACCCTCATCCTTTCATGTAGATGAAGTCCATATTCCAAAACCTAAAACAGCCTATGGAATAACTAAATTAACATCAGAACATTACCTCCGTCTATACCATGAATTATATGACATTGATTACACCGTTTTTAGATTTTTCAATATTTACGGACCATTTCAAAAAAATGGATTAATTCCATCTATCTATAAAAAAATAAAAAATAATGAACCAATTACAATTTTTGGTAAAGGAGATCAAATCCGTGATTATGTCTACATTGAAGATGTAATCCCGTTTTTTGAGAAAGCGGCAACTTCTGAAATTGGAAAAAATAAGGTTTTGAATATGGGTACAGGAAAAGGGACAACAATACTAGAGATTGTTAAAGAAATGTCAAAAATACTTGAAATAGAACCTAAAATTGAGTTTCAGCCTGCTAGACCTGGCGAGATTGGAAATTTTGTTTCTGATACTGTGTTGTTAGATAAAGTATTTGGATCTGTACCCTCAACAGATGTATCTGCAGGTCTTACCCAAACTATCAATTGGCTAAAAAATAATCCATAACTATCTTTAGCATTCTATAAAACGGCATGATTAAATTAGTACTTTTTTACCTAGTGCTATAGTTGGTTACTAAAAAACAGATTTTGTCTAAAGAAGTATTTGCAATCTATGGACTAGGTAATGTTGGAGGCTCTATTGCTGCTGTTTGGCTTAGACATGGTGCAAAAGTAATTGGAGTAGATATTTCAAAATCTCTTTTGACACAGATAAAAAATGGTAGTTCTCATAAAAAAGAACCTTTCTTGTCTGAAACTTTTTCATCCGCACTTAAAAAAAAATCCTTAATTTTGACTTCAGACGGAATAGATGCATCTAAAAATTCCACAGTCAAAATAATTGTAGTTCCAGTTGGATTAAAAAATAATAAAGCTGATCTCAAAGCAGTTGTAGCTGTTGCTAAAAATATTGGCAAAGGACTAAAAAAAGCAGATACTGTTATTTTATCACCTTCTGTTCCTCCAGGTACTAGTGAAAAAATTGTCTTACCAATTCTTGAAAAAGAAAGTAAATTAAAAGCTGAAAGAGACTTTTTCTTAATATATAATCCTGAAAGAATTTTTGAAGGAAGAGCTGTCAAAGATATTGAAGAAAACTATCCTGCAATTATTTCTGGATATGGATCAAAAAGTCTGAAAAAAGCTGAAATTCTTTTTAAAATAATTTCAAAAAAAGGTGTGCTTAAAATGCCTTCATTATCTGAAGCAGAAGCTGAAAAATTATTTGAAGGTGCATATAGAGATGTAAATATAGCACTTGCCAATGAATTGGCAGATTATTGTGAAAAAATTGGAATAAATTATTGGGATACTAGAAAAGCTGCAAACTCTCAACCTTTCTGCCATCTACACTATCCAGGAACTGGTGTAGGTGGTCTTTGCATTCCTGTTTATCCTAGAATTATAATAGAGGATGCATCAAAAATCGGAAAAACAATGCACCTATTACAATATTCTAGAAAAATTAATGATAGCATGCCCAAAAAATGTGTTGAAGAGTCTATAAAATTATTATCTAAAAATAAAATTAAACCTAAAAATGCAAAAATCGCTGTACTGGGATTAGGTTTCAGAGGTGAAGTTACTGATACTAGATTATCCCCTACATATGATGTTGTTAATGAATTTCTTAAAAATAAATGTAAAGTTATTGTACATGATCCTTATATTTTTGAAGATAAAAAATTACCTACATCTGTTCCTCTAACAAAAAATATTTTGGATGCTACAAAGAATGCCAATCTGATCTTTGTTTCATCTGATCATAAAATTTATTCTAAACTTTCTTCCAAATCATTTTCAAAAGAAAAAAAATTAACTCTGTTTTATGATGGACGAAATATTCTTAACCCTAAATTATTCTCAGAAGGAATTCTTAATATTATTGGTATTGGAAAAAACTAATTTTTTTCTTATATTTTTTCATCATGATATTTATCAAAATTAATTTTGAAAATTTTTAAATGTATGTTATATCCATATTTTTTAGAATCATATTCTTTTGTAAGGAATTTATAATTTCCTTCTTTTTTGAAAATATCATCTAAAAAAGTATAATTGTTGTTTTCTTTTATTATCAAATGAGTCAATTCCTTTTTGTTCGCTATTTCCATAAATTCTTCCAAAGAATTTACTCTTGAAATATTTACAACTTTCATTGTATGTGATTCAATTTCACTTGAATTTACTGGAAAAATCTGCATCTTTTCTAATTCTGAAGGAATTCTATATGATGTCTCATAACCAAAATTATTTACAATCTTTTTATTATCAGTAATATTTTTCATCAAATCAAACATTTCTAACTCATTTTCTATATCAATATCTTTCAAAATAAGAAATCCAGAAGACGAAATGATTAATCCTACGACAATCCCTATTTCTAAGATAGAAAATTTTTTGGCATTTAGATTTATCTTATTTAGAAAGAATAATGCTAATATTGAAAAAATTGGATAAAGTGGAAAAAGATATCTTGTCTCATTTGTAAATGAGAATGCATATAGCGTGGGTAGAGAAATAAAAAATAACAATGTAAAAATTATTCCAGTTTTTTGATTTTTAGAGATCAATAAAATGATAAATCCTGCAGGCACAAAAAATATCCAAACGGGAAGTTGTGACCATCCAAGAAATTTTATAAAATTTATCGTACCATCTATCAATAAATTAATCGGACCGCCAACTGATTTTGTTTCTGGGCTTGAATAGATTTCTATAACTCCAGAATCAATTCTGGAGAATAATCCATCATTTTCATTTTCCAAATATCTTTGATATGTTACAGTGCTTAAAATTGTAGATATGATTAACAAGCAAATCAAAATTCTTAAAATAGATTTTTTTGAAATACTTTTCTGCCAAAAATATACTATAACAAATGCTGGAATTAAGAATAATCCTTCACTTCTGACTATTATTGAAAGTCCTAAAATAGTAAAGGCTAAAAATTCAAAATTTTTTCTAGACTTGATTAAAAAAACTACTGCTATGGTCAATCCAATTATGTAAAGAGGATCAGAAATTCCAAATGTTGAATTTTGAACAATTCTTGGTTCAAAAACAAACAAAATGCTTCCTAATAATGCTAAATTATTTGAAAAGAATTTTTTTCCAAGAAAATAAATTGGAATTACAGTCAATGATGATATTATTATTGAAATAACCTTTTGTAATCCCATAAAATCCATATAATTATTTGAATTAAACATACTGAAAAAAAAGCTCAAAAATAATGGCCAACCTGTATTATGAACTTTAAAAGAATTTACTGATCCACCTAAACTATGATCAACTGCATACAAAAAATATTGTAAATTATCTGAATTAAGCGGTAATTCAAAATGAGAAAATACTAATCTAAAATAAATCCCTGAAGCAATAATTACTCCCAAAAGAAATACTGTTTTTTTTGGCGTTAGTTTTAATTCTAAATTACTCTGAGACATTCTGGTTAATCCTAATTTCTCTTATGTTAAGCAATATGTATAAGAAAATTTTGAATTTTTTATCATTTATAGGCATTAAAATTAAGGCTAATTTTCAAAAATATCACAATCAGTCCTAATGTCGAATAATTTCCATTGATGTTTAAATAATGTTCTAAAGAAAGACATAATGTGAAATATAAGCAGATTTTACTTACCAGACCTCCAACTGGCTCAAATGCTTTACAGGGAGGATCTGATAGAGATCCTCATCCACAACCACCTTTAGGATTGGCATATCTTGCAGGCGTAATTGAAAGAATGGATGATGTTAATGTTTTAGATATTCTTGATGGTAATTTTTCAGAAAATTATGTTTACGATGTTAAAATGGCAGTAAAAAAATACAATCCTGATTTTGTAGGTTTTAGTGCATTTACTCCTTTTGCAAATCCTGCATTAGAAGCTGCAACTGCTGTGAAGGAAGTAAATCCGTCAATTCTTACAGTTTTAGGGGGCCCTCATGCGGTTCTTGCCGATGTTACCATGAGAAAATGTCCTGCATTAGATGTAATTGTTTATGATGAAGGTGAAGGACAAATTGAAGAAATTGTTTCTGGAAAACCTCTCTCAGAAGTTTCTGGAATTTTTATTAGACAAAATGGTAAAGTGGTCCCAACAGCTCCTCGCTCATACATTGATAATATGGATTCACTTCCGTATCCCGCATATCACAAATTACCTAATTTCCCTGATGGATACCATCCACATCCTCCAAAAAGTACCGGTAAGAAATGGTGTAGCATAATGTGGTCAAGAGGGTGCCCATTTTTCTGTAATTATTGTAATAGGGAAAATAGTTTTGGATTGCAGTTTAGAAATCAATCTCCTGAATATGTAATTGATCATATCAAATATCTTCATTCAGAATATGGAATTGAAGAATTAACTTTCTATGATGATGTTATGTCTCTTAATAGAAAAGCAACTATGAAATTAATGAAAGAGATGACTCCGGAAAAACTTGGATTCAAACTAGACTGGGATGCAGAAACTCGTGTTGATTTAGTTGATCAAGAATTACTTTATGCCATGAAAAAAGCAGGATGTAGAATGATTTCATATGGTATAGAACATGGAGAATTTATTCATGAAATTAAAGGTGGAAGGGCAACATTACAACAAGCTGAAGATGCTATCAAATGGACTCATAAAGCAAAAATACAAACTGTGGGATATTTTATGATAGGATTACCTAAAGAAACTGAAGAAACAATCAAGAAAACCATATCTTTTGCAAAAAAGCTCAATTGCACATATGCCATGTTTGCAATAACTATGCCATTCCCAGGAAACAAATTGTATGATGAAGCAGTAAAATCAGGTTTAGTAAAACTAGATGAAACATGGGACAAGTTTGTTTATTCTGGAGTGGGTGTAGGTGGTATTCAAGCACCTGTTTTAACCACAAATGCATTATCTGCAACAGATTTGGAATCTTGGGCTAAAAAAGCGTACAAGGAATATTATTTCAGACCCTCCTATATTTTGAACAAGTTTTTTAGTGCCAGAAGCATTAAAGATTTGAAAATGTTTTACGATGGCTATAAAATGTTAAAAAAAGACATGTAGTGAATTTTATGGAAATTACAATAGGAATTCCAGCATATAATGAAGAAAAAAACATTTCAACCATAATTAAAAAATTACAAAAAATCACAGATAGGATAATTGTATGTGATGATGGTTCTACTGACTCAACTGGGAAAATCGCCAAAGAACTAGGTGTAACTGTAATTCGACATGAAAAAAATATGGGTTATGGTTCTGCAATTCGTTCAATTTTTTTAAAAGCACGTGAACAAAAATCTGAAATTTTAATCACTTTAGATTCTGATGGTCAACATAAAATTGAAGATATTCAAACAATTTTAGAACCAATCAAAAATGGTAAAGCTGATCTTGTAATTGGTTCTAGATTTTTAAATAATGATGGAAAAAATGTCCCAAGGTACAGAAAAGTGGGAATCAAAGTTCTTACAAAATTAGCAAATACTTCAATGGAACAAAACATAACTGACTCACAAAGTGGTTTTCGCGGATATGGAAAACGAGTAATTGATGAAATAATTCCCGTAGAATCTGGAATGGGTGTATCTAATGAGATATTAATTAAAGCAAGTAAAAAAGGATTCCAAATTGTTGAGGTTCCAATAGTCATTCTATATGATGGGGATACCTCTTCCCAAAACCCTCTGTCTCATGGAACATCTGTTTTGTTAAGCACGATAAAATTCATCTCAATGGAACATCCACTAAAATTTTATGGAATACCTGGAATTATTTTCCTTGTAATTGGAATGATATTTCTAATTTATACTGTTAGTCTTTTCACTGAAACACGACAAATTCTTTTAAGTTCAGCAATAATCGGAGTTGGTTCTGTAACATTTGGAATTGTTTTGATACAATCTGCTATACTTCTTTATGCAATGGTTAATCTTATTAGAAAAAAAATCTTAAAAAATAATTTTTAAAATTAAATTTTCAATTTTTCTTTTCAAATGAAATTACAACTGCGATAGCAATTTTTTTATCATGACTAACAGAAACTTGAAATTGATATTTTTTTTTGCTTTTTTTAATTTTAATGCTAGGTTTTGATTTAATATGTATTGTTTCTATATCTAACATATGTATATTTTCTGTAATTGATTTAATCGTAGCTTCTTTAATGGCAAATTTTCCTGCAAATCTTTCATAGGGATTTTTGTATTTAAGACAATATGAAATTTCTGATGGTAAAAAAATTTTTTTGTAAAATCCTGGTTTTTTTTCAAATTTTATTCTTTCAAATTTTTCAACGTCTGTAATATCTATGCCAATTCCTACTTCCTTGAACATTTCTTTATCTAACCAATACTTGTGCAGTTCCTTCAACCAATGATTTCCCATCTTGATTTTTAATTGTAGTTTTTAATTTGATTATTTTTGTAGACTCACTTTTATCCATAACTTCTCCTTTTACCGTAACTTGATCAGCTATGAAACATGGTCCAACAAAATTTAGATTTTGAGAGAAATAAAGAGCATTTTTTCCTGGTAAATACATTCCAACTAATCTTGAAAAGAATGACGACAATAACATGCCATGACATACTCTTTTACCAAATTTTGTTTTTATTGCATATTGCTCATCCATATGTAACGGATTAAAATCACCTGAAATTTTAGCAAAATTATCCACTATTTCGTCATTAATAATAACTTCAAAAGAGTGTTTTAACCCAATTTCGATTTTATCAAATGAATAATCTAACGGATCATTCATCTACGTTTATTCCCTTATTTCCTAAATGTCTTTTAATGTCTGCAATATTTTTTACATCCATTGCTTCATTGATAGTGAATTTTACCTCAAATCCAGTCTCTAACTCATTAAGTAATACATATCCATTAAAAGAAGTCCAATTCTCAATCGTTTCTGGTCCTAGTTCGTCAGTAATAACCGAAATATCTATTTTCATCACTTGTGAAATTATTTGATAAAGTTTTTTCAACATTAATCCACCTGTATCTTTAGGTATTCTGGAAATTTAATCTTTGATTTTATTGTATAAGTCCAAGATTTTCCTTCTTTTTCAAACTCACAATTTGGCAAAAAATTCTCAATTGGTTTATTTTTTTGTGTTGGAAGAAAATCTGCTTTTATTTTTTCTACTTTATGTTCATATGCTGTATTAACAATGTATGCCATTATTCCTTTTTCAATATCTCTACCCATTATCCTACAACTCATAAGAAATGTATCTATTACCCATTCTTTTTCATTTTCTTTTTTAATAATGAATACACCTGTAATTCCATTATCTCCAAATTTGTCTTCAACTTGAGCACAACCGACAATAAAATTTGTATCTTGAATCATTTTTTTGATATCTGTTTCTTGATATCTTTTTGTAGTGAGATTAAACTGATTGGTTTTTAAAATTAATTGCGATACTCTGGGTAATGTAAATTCATCAACTTTTTTAATGGAAATTTTTAGATTAAGTTGGCTAAGAAATGTTTGAAGATCTGGAGTTGACTCTTCTAATTTAGTAATCATTTTTTGTTTAAAATACATTTTACCTCTATTCTTATCCTCATCAGTGATTTTTAAAACACTAAAATCAATAATATTTTCAATAGTAGAAGCATATGTAGATGGATCATCTGAAATATCTACAACTAAAATTTCTGGAAAAATAGATTTAACGAATTCCCTATTTACAGGATCATCATCTATGAAAACTAGACTGTCTAAACCAATGTTCATTTCTTGAATTAATTCTTTCATGTTCGTAACTTTATCTTTCCAATTAATCCGCATTGAAGCAAAATGCTCTTCTTTTAAAACCATGTAAGGATGTTCTTTAATGACTTTAATTGCATCATCAAAATTATTTTTACTATTAATTGCTAAAATAATTCCTCTCTGATGTAATGATAACAACACACGTTGAAATTCTATAAATGCATTTCCTGGAGGTTCAGGACCCAACTTGATTCCATTAAAACCATCTTCACCAATAATGCCGCCCCAAAGCGTATTATCTAGATCCAAAACAATACATTTTTTTGTAATCCCAAGATAAGCAATCACATATTTCATTAAATCTTGTCCAAAAACAGGCAAGTATTCCATTGAAATTTTCAAATCCCCAAAAAAGAATTGACTATAATCAAAAACGTGATCTTCTCCATTCTTTGCAACAAACTTTTCAAAATCATAAACAAACACATTTTCAGAACTAAGATAATTTTTAGTTAATTTATGATTAAAATCTTCTATCATATTTTGAAAACTATATTCCGTTTTTGATTCAAAAATACCATTCGGAGAAAATGTTGGAGTAGTTAATTTTGATATAACAAGTTTTGAATTTGTTTTTTCAACAAATTTATCTATCAAGTTTTTTAGCTCATTAATTTTTTTCCTAACAAATTGTTCTCTATCAGAATTAGATATAGAATAAGGAAAACGAAAGATCTCTCCAAAAATACTTCTTGTATCTATAATTAAAAATGTAATATCTGGTAAAAATTTGTAAAGATTACTTTCTTGATTTAAAATTTCTTGAGAATATTGATTATACGGAGCTTCATATACAATGCAAGAAATATTCCTTTCTGCAGATTTTACTTGAAGAATTTCTTTTAACCCATTAATTGTAAAGCTTGACAAAAGACCAATTCTAATTTTTCTATCCATTACTTCCGTAATCTCTTTAGATTTGTTGATGTAATAGGAAAGTGATTTTTCTTCAGGCATGCTGATTATCTTTCTTTTTTCATGTTAATTATATTAACGATTAATTTACACAATTTATCAGAAACCTTTTAGATGTAGTTTTATTTTTGCAATATTATCTTGGAAGATACAGAAAATCCATACACAATTAATGAAAATGAAGTTTTAAAATATTATGATCTTAATGGAATCTCTGGTAAATTTTATCTGAAATGTAAATTTTTTAAAACTTGGATTTTACATTCATTAGCATATTTTGCACCCTTGTCAAGTTTTGTAATCAAAATGCAACGTGCTCGAGGAGTGAAAATTGGAAATTTTTGTCATATGTCACCTTATGTATTAATTGATCTTGTTTATCCACAACTAGTAAAAATTGAGGATAACGTTACTATTGGAAATAATTCAATGATATTTGCTCATGTAAACCCAACTGCAAGTATTGAATTGAAAAAAATTCATCCACGTAAAGTTGCTCCTGTGACAATAAAAAAAGGATCTGTAATTTTTCCTGGATGTATTATTACTGCTGGTGTGACTATTGGAGAAAATTCTTTGATTGGTGCAGGAAGTGTGGTTGGTGAAGACATTCCAGATTATTGTGTTGCACTAGGAAATCCCGCAAGAGTTGTAAAAAAGATTGATCATTAATGTTTTAGTTATTTCATGTGCCAAATAGGTTAGAAAATTGAATTTATTAGGAATTGATTTCGAAGATTGGTATCATCCAGAACTGATTAGAAAACATCAGAAACAAAAATCTCCTAAACCACTGATCATTAATGGAATCAATAAAATTCTTGATTGGTTACGTAAAAATGATACATATGCGACATTTTTTGTTGTAGGTGAATTATTAGAATTCAAACCTGAACTCTTAGATCAAATACTTGAAGGAGGACATGAAATAGGATTTCATACCATGCATCATACAAGATTGGATGAACCAAATTATAAAGAAAATTTTTCAGATGAATTAAAACAATTTTCTGAACTTACAAATAAAAAATCTAAAGGATTTAGAGCTCCTAGTTTTTCCTTTTCTAAATCCACTTCATGGGCTATTGATACTCTCGTATCCCATGGATATGTTTATGATAGTAGTGTTGTGCCTGTTAAAACTAGACTATATGGAATAAAGAATGCACAAACTACTCCCTATATGATATCTAGTTTATCCCCTGAACGAAATGATCCTTCTGGTAAACTAATCGAATTCCCTTTACTCACAACAAATTTTATGACTAAAAAAATACCTGCAGGAGGTGGATTTTATCTTAGAATATTGCCTCTGAAAACTATTCGTTCTGCTATTAAATCATCTAACAACCTTGATAATCCTGCCACCTTTTACATTCATTCATGGGAAATGACACCTGAGTTGATGCCAAAAGTTTCTTTACCTTTTGTAGATGATTTCATCACCTACTATAATATCAAAAAAGCTCCTGAAAAAATGACTAAAATTATCAAAGAATTTGAATTTACTTCTTTTGAAAGATATATTTCTAAAAACAAGATTGATCCAAATAAATATAATCACACTTCGGGGGATTTTTAGTAATCATGAAAACTCTAAAATTTATTTCCATTGAACATCCACTAAAATTTTATGGAATACCTGGATTAATTTTCTTAGGAATCGGATTAATTTTTACAATAATAACAATTCAAGGGTTTGCAGAAACACGGCAAATATTACTGAGTACTTCTATCATTGGATTTGGTTCTATAATATTTGGAACTATTCTTTTGCTAACATCTATAATTTTATACACTCTTGTAACTCTAATAAAGGAAAATTCTGAGTGATTGTATGAAAATTATTGTTACTGGAGGAGCTGGCTTTGTAGGTTCTCATTTGGTAGAACTTTTAGTGAAAAAAAAACATTATCCAATTATAGTTGATAATTTACACAGTGGAAATTATTCATATATCAAAAAATTTGTTAATAATAAACAAGCAGAATTTCATAAGATTGACATAAGAAATCTAAAAGATCTAATGAAGTTACCTAAATCTAACACTGTGATTCATTTAGCAGCAATTGCAAGTGTTGTTGAATCTATCAAAAATCCAATTTTAGTAAATGATGTAAATGTAAATGGAACCTTAAACATGCTTGAATTTTGTAGAAAAAAGAAAATCAAAAAATTTGTTTTTACCTCCTCTGCAGCTATTTTTGGTGATTATGAAGGAAAAAGCAATGAAGATACAAAAACTGTCCCAAATACCGTGTATGCAGGTTCGAAATTAACTGGAGAACAATACTGTAAAATATATTCTAATTTATTTGGAATGAATATTGTTTGTTTACGTCCATTCAATATCTATGGTCCTAGACAAAATGATGCATATGCTGGAGTCATATCAAAATTCTATGATCGTTTAAAAAATAACAAACGACCAATAATTTTTGGTGATGGTAAACAAACACGAGATTTTATTCATGTCCGTGATATTGCAATGGCATTTTTCTTATCCATTAAATATAACAAGAAAAAATTCGATGTTTTTAATCTAGCAACATCAAAATCTACATCCATTCTTCATCTAGCAAAATTATTTGCACAAATAATGAACAAATCTGAATTAAAACCAATTCACAAAAATGCTATTCCTGGAGTTGTAAAACAAAATTCTACAAATAACAAAAAACTACGTACTGTGTTGAAATTAACTCCTTCAATAAAACTCGAAACTGGTTTATCAGATCTTGTAAAACAATACTAATTTTCAAATTTGATTGCTATTTGCTGATAATAATTTTCGGTAGCTGCAATTACTTTGTATTTTCTATTATATGCTGAACAATAATCTTCCAATGCTCTAAATTCATCCATCACATTACTGAATTCATCAAAAATTATAATTGTATTTTTTTTCATTATATTATGTGAACGTGTTAGAACATACAATGTTGATGAATATAGATCTGAATCATTATGAATTACCAATTGATTGCTAGCATCATAATTTTGTAGAAATTCATCTAATGTATCTTGAAAAACTCCTTTAAAAAATTGAACTCTCTCATCGTCGATTTTTGGTATTTCTCCTTGACAATCCCAAGTTCCTTTTGGTCTATCTGAAAGAATATTTTTCCAATCTTCAGGTAATCCTGTAAATGTATCAAAACCATAAAATCTTGAATTTTGGTTTTCATTTAATTTTCTCCAAAAATCAATTGTTGCACCCTCAAAAACTCCAAATTCTAAATAATCAATTGGTTTATTTTCAAAGTAATCCTTTTGAAGAAACTCATACAATTCAAATCTAGTTGAGAATTTTTTGAAATCTTTATTTTGATTTTTTTCCCATGTTTTTAATTTTGGAAATCTTACAATAACTTGCATTTTATAACTATCTGGTAATACAGATGATAGGAATTTCTTAATACTAGCATAAGTTTTTGTTGGATTTTTTATCATGGTATCATTCTGAATTTAATGTAATTTCAAGCTATTAATGCATAGTATATCCGCCACTTATCAGGATATTTTCACCATTAATGTAATCTGAATCTTTTTTGCACAAAAAAAGAATAACATTAGCTATGTCTTCTGGCGTTGCCAATCTATTTTCAAACGGAATTTGTGATTTAGTCATTTCTTTAAGTTTTGAAGGTAATTTTTTAGTAAATGATGTTTCGACAATTGAAGGTGATACTGAATTAACATTGATACCAAATTTCCCTAATTCTACTGCCATACACTTCATAATTCCTAATAATGCGTATTTCCCAGTTATGTACTTGCTAATCCCATTAGGCGGTTTTCCCACTACATAAGATGTCAATACTGAAATTATCTTACCCTCTTTTTTTATTTTCATTTCGGGAACTATGTGTTTAGAAATATTGAACAATGATTTTGCTTGTAAATCAATATTTTTTTGAAAATCGTTCCAATTTGTTTTCATAATGTCTTTGTGCTCATGTGGAAAAGTTGGTAAATGTATGAATATGTCTATTGGTGATTTTTTTAAAATCATTTTTAGTGTATCATCAATATTTTTTTCTTTTAACAAATCTAATTTTTGAATTTGTATATTTTTCTTTTTTTCTTTATGTTCTTTAACTAAAAAATCAATGTTTTCTCGATTTTTATGATAACATAAGATTACTTTGGCATTGTTGTTGACTAATAATCTAGCAATTTCATTTCCAATTCCACCATTTGCTCCAGTTACAAGAATTATTTTATTTTCTAGTGTTCCTGATTCTTTATTTTTAATCATCTAAGACCACCCCGTGAGTTTTTAAATGTCTCTTTATGTCTGAAATTGAATGAACATCATATACTTCTTCAACTAAAAATTTCACGTTAAATTCTGATTCTAATTCATCAACTAATAATAATCCATTATATGAATCCCAATTTTCGATAGATTCTGGAGTAGATTCATCAGTTAACTCTGTTTCAGATATTTCTAAAACCTTTGAAATGAGAGTAAATAATTTCTTTGACATAATTATACATTTAATCCAATTATTGTTGGTTTTTTAAATTCTTTTGATGTGTTAAAAATCCAATGATTGTCTTTCTTTTCAAAACCACATTCTTCCAAAAAATTACTTGCAGGAGCATTTTTTTTGGTTGGAATAAATTCTGCAATAATTTTTTCAAAGCCTTCTTTTTTTGCTTTATCTATGATAAAACCCATTATAGTCTGTTCTACCTCTCTTCCAATTACTCTGCAACTTAGGAGAAATGTATCAATATGTAATGTTTTTCCATCTTTTGAATCAAGAATGAATGAACCTGTAATTCCATTATCTCCAAATTTATCTTCCACCTGAGCATAACATACTGTGATTTTGGAATCATTAATCATTTTTCTAATTTCTTCTTCATGATATCTTTTTGTTGTTAAATTAAATTGGTTAGTTTTCATTGTTAATTGAGAAACTCTTGGTAAAGTAGTTTCGTCTACATTTTTTATAGTAACTTTTGTTTCTAATTTTCCTAAATATTCTTCTAAATTATTTGTTTTATTTTTTAACATACTTCTTTGTTTTTGCTGAAAATACATTTCTCCTCTTTTTTTATCTTCATTTGTAATCTTTAGTACGTTAAAATCATTCATACTTTGAATTAATGGTAGATATAATGATGGATCTTTTGGTAGATTTATAGTCTTAACTTGAGGTAAAGCTATTTTCACTATTTCACAATTTCTTGGATCATCATCAAAAAATACCATGCTATCTAAGCCTATATTGATCTCATCTGCTATATCCTTCATGTTTTGAATTTTATCGTACCAATTAATTTTCATTGAGGCAAAATGTTTTTCTCGTAAAATCATATGTTTATGTTCTCGAATTACTTTAAGTGCATCATCTGGATTATTTTTACTATTAATTGCAAGAATAATACCTCTATTATGTAATGCAAGTAACCACTGTTGAAACTCCCTGAAAATATTTCCAGGTGGCTCTATACCAAGCTTTATTCCCTCAAAACCGTCTTCACCAACAATCCCACCCCAAAGCGTGTTGTCTAAATCTAGAACAATGCATTTTTTATTTAACCCCAAGTATGGTTTTATGTATCCAATTAATTCCTCTGCTAAATATGGAATGTAATCAAATGTAATTTTTATATCGCCAATTGAAATCTTATGTGGTTCTGCAACATTCTGCTCTCCAAATCTATAATGAAATTGTAATAAATCATAAACATAGATAGAATGTTCATCTTTTAATCGTGAATTCAATTTTTGATTAAACTCTAATATCATTTGTGAAATTCCAAAATCTTTTGTTTCTAAAATTCCTAAAGATGAATAACTGGGAATTGATAAATTTGAAATAATAATTTTAGTATTTGATTTTTCTACAAATGTTTTTGCAAGTTCTATTACTTCATCTAATTTTTCATCAACAATTCTTTTACGTTCATCAATACTTTTCTTGTAAAAAAAATCAAAATCATCCTTAAAGATATTTTTTGCATCAATAATCAAAAATGTAATTTCTGGATTAAACTGATACAAATTACTCTTCGAGTTTAAAATTTCTTGATTAAATTGATTATATCCACTTTCATATGATGTACAATTAATTTTTGACTGATTACATTTTACTTTGATTGTTTCTGCTAGACCATTAATAGTGAAACTGCTCAAAATTGCAATTTTTACTTTTTTTTCATGATTTTCCTCACTTTTTTTTGATTCTCTCATATAATGAGAAAGATTTTTTTCAATTGGATACATGGTAATTTATTCTATAACTCCTATTATTTTTTAAATCCTACTGTTAAATACTATTTCAAGAGTTCTTTTCACAAATGCCTTAGCCAATCATTATGTTTTTATGAAAACACACTTCAATCTTTTTGAATAAGAATGAACATTCTAGCTATTGGTGCCCATTGGGATGATATTGAATTAGGATGTGGATTGACTTTAAAAAAAATGTCTGATAATGGACATAAGGTGTTCACTTCTGTAATTTGTACTTCTCTTTATGGAAAAGATGTTGATGAGGGAATGTTAGAAGAAGATGCTCTAAAATTTGGAAATAATTCTTTTAAATTACTTGGAGCAAACTATATTCCTACACCTAAAGAACCTAACAGTAATTTAGTCTATAACAAAAAAATCATGCAAATTCTTGAAGAAATTGTTTCAAAAAATCATATAGATACTATATTTACACATTGGTTTGGTGATGTTAATACTGATCATCGTACAACGTGGGAAATTTCTAGAACTGCATTTAGAAATGTTAAAAATTTTTTAATGTACCAATCGAATTCCTATAATGATCATGTGAATATTTTCAAACCAAATATGTTTGTAGGTTTTTCAGAAGATCAATATTCTTTCAAAGAAAAAATCCTTTCTCAATATGTAACTGAATGGGATCGTAGAAAAAATAGATGGCAGAAAGAAATCTTTAATCGAGAAAAATATTGGGGGTTTTTGGCTGGCAATGATTTTGCTGAAGCTTTTCATGTTGGTAAGTTGGTGGATTTTATTCCTTAGTATGGATGTGATTGATAATTGACTAAAAATTTAGATGAAACAAAAATTGAAATGGGTACCAATTGTAATATTGGTAAAAATGTAATTTTCTCTGATTTTGTTAAACTTGGAAATAATTGTAAGATTGGAAATAATGTTTCTTTGCATAATTGTTCTATTGGAGATAATACTGTAGTTGAAGCAAATTCTATCATAGGTTATGGAACAATTACTGGTCATTACTATGAGAAACAACAATTTGGAGTAGAAAATATGGTTTCAAATGCAGCTAACTATAGAATAATAATTGGTAAAAATGTCTTGATTAGAACTGGGGTTACAATATACTTTGACTCCATCATTGATGATAATTGTTGGATTAATCACAATGCAATAATTCGTGAAAATGTTAAAATTTGTGAAGACTCTTCAATAGGCTCAAATACTATTTGTGAAAACAATGTTTCAATTGGAAAAAGTTGTATTATTCAAAATAATACTATGATTTGCTCTGAAACAATTATCGAATCTTTTGTATTTGTGGGACCTGGAGTGACATTCACTAATAATGCCCCAATAGGACATTTAAGAGATATAGAACCAGTAATCCGTGCCCCAAAACTAAGATTAGGATGTGCTATAGGAGGTGGTGTTACAATCTGTCCTGGAATTGAAATTGGAGAAGAATCAATAGTTGCTTCTGGCTCTGTTGTTACAAAAAATATTTTATCTCGAATAATAGTTAGTGGAAATCCTGCTGAAAAAACAAAAAATGTTGGACAAAAAGGTTTCATTAAAAAAGAAATTAGAGAAAAATATGAATTATAGAAAATTTTTAAAATTTTTGATAACATTAAAAGCTAGTTCTTGAGATTGAATCTATGAATATTTTAATCATACATGAGGTTGATTGGTTAAAAAAAATCACATATGAAATACATCATTTATCTGAAATTTTTTCCTTAAAAGGCCACAATGTATTTGCTATCGATATCCCGGATCCTGGCTTATTTTCTTTAAACAAAGAAATTTGGCAAACTATTGATGATTATAATCGAATTTATGAGGATTCTTCAGTTAAACTTTTACGCACTCCGATAATTCCTATAAAGGGACTTAATAGAATTTCTGCATATTTCACGTCTTATCGTTTTATTAAAAAAATTATTCAAGAAAATAAAATTGATATTGTTTTTGTATATTCTATAGTAAATAATGTTCAAGCCACAATTAGAGCATGTAAAGAAGCAAATGTTCCAATGATTCATAGAACTTTTGATATCGTTCATGAAATTATACTTGAAAAATATCTCCAAAAAAAAGTCTTAAAAATTGAACAAGAATCCTACCCAGAATTTGATAAAGTTATTGCAAATACTTCATACATGAAATCATGGGCAGAGGAAATGGGTGGAAAAAATGTTATTGTAGTTGAGCAAGGAGTTGATCCCAAAATTATGAAAAAATTACCCAAAAATGAAACTCTCATGAAAAAATATGGTCTAACTGAAAATGATGTTGTTGTAATGTATCTTGGAAGTATTTTATCTCATTCTGGACTAGAAGTTATTTTTGATGCGATGCCAAATATTTTGAAACACATCCCAAATTTCAAATTGTTGGTAGTTGGTGATGGTTCTCATCTTTTATCATTAAAACATCAAGCAAAAAAATTAGATATTGATAAAAAAATTATTTTCACAGGATTTGTGGATTATAAAGAAGTCCCTAAATATTGCAGCTTGGCAAACTTATGCATTAACCCTTTTAGGATTATTGAAATGACAGACAAATTATCTCCAGTAAAAATTTTTGATTTTATGTCTTGTGGAAAAGCTGTTTTGGCAACACCACTAAAAGGAATGCTATGTGATTTTCCAAAAGACTCTGAAACAATTATTTATTCAGAACTTGACGATTTTGAACAAAATATTATCTCTTGTTTACAAAATAATGATCTTGAGGAAATTGGAAATAGATCTAGAAATTTTGTTGAAAAACATTTCACTTGGGAAATTGTTGCAGAAAAAATGCTAAATGAATTTGAAAAATTAAAAAATAATCAAAAACCCTTTTAAATTACATTTGGAGATAGCCGTTGTCTTATGAAAGTAATGTCTATTTTTGGAACTCGACCTGAAATAATTCGTTTAAGTAGAATATTTGCATTATTGGATAAAAATTTTGAACATGTAATGGTAAACACTAGTCAAAATTATACCAAAGAGCTTAATTCTGTATTTTTTGATGATTTGAATATTAGAAAACCCGATTATGATTTGAAAGTAAATACAGAAGCATATGGAATTGAAGTAGCCGATGTAATAGTAAAAACTGAAAAACTTCTAAAGAAAGAAAAACCTGACATATTACTAATTTTAGGCGATACTAATAGTGGTCTTTCTGCAATCCCTGCAGCTCACCAAGGAATCAAAATTGCTCATCTTGAAGCTGGCATGAGAAGTTATGATCTTAGAATGCCGGAAGAGAAAAATCGCGTAATGATTGATCATTTATCTACTGTATTATTGCCATACACTCATTATTCACGAGAAAATTTAATTCGAGAAAATATTCATCCAAGCAAAATCTTTGTCGTTGGAAATCCAATAATTGAAGTAATTGAACATTATATGCCAAAAATTAATAAAAGTAAAATCCTCCAAAAACTAAAATTAAAAAATAATGATTATTTTCTTGTTACAGCACATCGCAGTGAAAATGTTGATAATCAAAAATCATTAAAAAATATTTTTTCTGGATTAGAAAAAATACATAAAAAATTCAACAAAACAATTCTTTACCCTATTCACCCTAGAACCACTAGTAAAATGAAACATATTGAAATCCCAAAGGGAATCAAATTGATTGATCCATTGGGATTTTTTGATTTTACATATTTGGAAAAAAATGCATTTTGTTTACTAACTGATTCTGGTACTGTCCCTGAAGAGGCACTTTTTTTCAAAAAACCTTGTGTTACAATTAGAGATAGTACAGAAAGACCTGAAATAATTGAGGCAGGATCTAATATTTTATCTGGATTAAAACCTGAAAATATTGTTCGCTCTACTGAATCCATCACAATGGATAAGCCTAATTGGCAATGGAAAGAGGCTTTAGGGGATGGAAAAACTGCTAGAAAAGTGATCAATATTTTACATGGAAAACTTTACTGAACATATTTTATACCTAAAATTTTACCCCTATCATAATTGACTATATTAATTACTGGTGGAACTGGAGCATTAGGTTCTGAGTTAAAGAAAATTTTTCCAGATTCAATTTCTCCTGAGCATAAATTTCTTGATATATGTAATTCAAAATCTGTAGATGATCTTTTCAAAAAAGATAAAATAGATCTTGTTATTCATACTGCAGCTTTTACTACTGTTCGTGGTTGTGAAGATGATAAATCACGTGCAATGCAAGTAAATGTTACTGGAACAAAAAATTTAGTAAATCAATTACACAAATCCAATCCCTCAGGAAAATTTGTTTACATTAGTACTGCATGTGTTTTTGATGGACATTCAGGAATGTATGATGAAAATTCAATTCCTTATCCTGAAAATTTTTACTCTTTAACCAAATTACTTGGTGAATATGAAACTAAAAAACTTGAAAATTTTCTTATAATTCGAACAAACTTTGTAGCACGTAAAAAATGGCCTTATTCTAAAGCTTTTACAGATAGATATGGAACCTATTTGTTTGCAAATCAAGTTGCCTTAGGAATTAAAGAAGTACTTGATGAAGCAAAGACAGGAACAATCCATATCGTGGGAAATAAAAAACTCTCAATGTTTGAACTTGCAAAAATAACTACTCCTGAAATTCAACCAATGACATTAAATGATTATTCTGGTCCTTCTTTAACAGTTGATATGAGCTTGGATACAATAAAATGGAAAAAATACGATTTAATTTGATACTAGAAAGACAATTTAAGTTAATTATCCAATGAAGAATGTATATGAATTTGAAAAAAATATCGGGCAAAATTTTTAAAAAAAGTGTAACTAAATTTACAGGTTATGGAATTGGTAATAATAAAGCAGTATCATATGTTTTCAATTATTTGAAATCAAATCTAAAAAATGATTTTGTTGAAATTGATGGAAATAAATTATTTTTAGACAAAAATGATTCTCTGAATCTCTCAATAAACGAAATCTATGAAGAATTTGAAACTGATTTAGTAAAAAAGGAAGTTCATAAAGGAGATGTAGTTGTTGATATCGGAGCAAATATTGGATATTACACAATAATGTTTGCAAAATTAGTGGGTAATTCTGGAAAAGTTTTTGCATTTGAACCAGATCCAACAAATTATGAATTGCTGAAAAAAAATATTGAAATTAATGGATTCACAAATGTGATTCTTGAACAAAAAGCATTATCAGATAATCCAGAAAAGATGATGTTAAGTCTAAACAATGAAAACACTGCAGGCCATCATCTTGATTTTAAAAATGAAAATTCTATTAATTCGATAGAAGTAGATGTGTTAAGTTTGGATGACTATTTTTCAGATAAAAATATTGAAATAAATTTTATAAAAATGGATGTTGAAGGCGCCGAATCAAATGTAATTAAGGGGATGTCAAATACCTTAAAAACTTCTAAAAATTTAAAGATGATGGTTGAATACAATCCATTTGCAATTAAACAATTAGGACTAATGCCAGAAAGTTATTTGGATCTTTTAATTAAAAATAACTTTTTACTTTATGACGTTGATGAAAGAACAAGGACTTTAACAAAAACCCAAAAACATGATTTGCTAAAAAAATATGACAAACTATACACTAACTTATTTTGCATTAAAGCAGAAAAAAATTAACTTTTAGAATACCATGAATGAACTATTTTCAATCCTTCTTCTAAACTAGTTTTTGGATCAAATCCCATCTTTCTTATTTTTGAAATGTCAGGTAATCTTCTAGATGTCCCTGCATTTGCTTTTTCTTTGAAAAATGGTTCTCTTTTTTTTCCTGAAATTTGAATTAATAATTTCACTAAATCTGAAATTTTTGTTTCAATATTTGTTCCAATATTAAATGTGTTAAATTCTTCTTTTTGTTTATTTTTAATCATAATAGTTGCATCAATTGCATCATCAATATAGCAAAAACTTCTTGTTTCTTTTCCATTTCCTTCAACAGAAAATTTTTTCTTAGATTTCATTTTTTTAATTAAATCTGGAATAACGTGACCTTTTTCATCTCTAGGACCATAAATGTTGTTATATCTTAGAATCGAGCATCTAAATCCATATTTCCTAGCAAAATTAGCACAATAAATCTCTCCGATTATTTTACTACCGCCATAAGACCATCTAGGATTACTTACATCCTGAATAACCAATGGAATATTTTCAGGAGTAGGAAATTTTTTTGGAATTCCGTATGTTTCTGATGATGATGCAAATGCAAAATATTTGATTTTATTTTTAATAGAATATTCTAGAGCGTTAATGGTTCCTTTAACATTAACATCTAGAACTACTTCTGGAATCTCGTAAAAATTTGGTGTTCCATTAATAGCTGCTAAATGAAATATTCCGTTAATTTTATCATTATATTTTGGCCACTCTGAAAGTTTTCTTACATCTCCTTTTTTAAGAATGATGTTTTTAGATTCTGACAAATTTTTTTTTGAACCTCGAAAATAATTATCCATACAAATTACTTTGTGTCCTTCATTTGCTAATCTCTCAACTAAATGAGAACCAATGAAACCAGCACCTCCAGTTACTAGAAATGTCTGTTTCTTCATTTAATCAATTCCTACACCAGTATAGATGATATTTTGTTCAGATGATATTTCTGGAAACATTGACCAGCAATCAACAAATAAGCAAGGTTTAGAGGCTTTGGATAACAATTTTTTCATGTCCAAATTTTGATACGATTTATGATTATTCATTAGAATGACACAATCTGCATTTCTAATTCCTTCTTCAACGTTTACATTTTTTACATTCAATTGTTCAATCTCTTCCTTTTTGACAACAGGATCAAATCCATACAAATTTTGATATTTCTTTTTTAATCCATCTACTAACAATAATGTAGATGAGTTTCTTATGTCTCCTGTCTCTGGCTCTCCTTTAAATGCAAATCCTAAAATGAAAATTTTAATTTGATCTTGGTTTTTCTCAAATTTTTCTAATTTTTTTAAAATCTTTTTTGCAATAAATGATGGAATAAATTCATTCACCCATCTACTATGTATTATCAAATTTGGTTTATAATTGAATTTAGATGCAACATGAGTAAGAATGTAAGGATCTTTTGAAAGACATGGTCCTCCAACCCCTGGACTTGGATTGGGAATTTTATTTCTGGGATAATTGTAATTTGCTTTTTCTATGCATTCTCTAGCATTGATATTTAACATTTCACAAATTATAGCTATTTCATTTGCATAAGCAAAATGCACATCTCTATAGGTATTGTCAATCAATTTCATCATTTCGGCAGCTTCTAAACTAGAAACAGGAACAATCGTTGGTGTCATTTTTTTGAATAACTCCCCCGCACTGTTGATTCCGTTTTCATTCAAACTTCCTATTATCTGAGGATTTGTTTTTAATTCTGATAATGCAACTCCTTCTGCTGTTCTTTCAGGAGCAAATATTACATCAAACTCTTCCCCACTTTGTAAATTAGACTCTTTTTCTAAAATTGGTAGTACAACTTCTCTAGTGGTTCCGACAGGTATGGTAGATCTAAGAATGACCATTTGTTCTTTTTTTAAATTCTTTCCAACTTCTGTACTGGCATTTATCACATATTCCATGATGGGCATTTTATTTTCATTTAAAGGGGTTCCAACACTAATGATAAATGCATCAATTTTCTTATCAGGAATTTTTTCAAAAATAAAAAATGTTTTATCTAATGTTTTTTTTAAAATTATTTCACTATTTTTTTCTGAGATTGTTGAAATACCACTTTTCAATGAATTGACTGTTTCTTTTTTCGAATCTACTCCTAAGACTCTTATTCCACTATCTGCCATTGATAACGCTAATGTTAATCCCACATAACCCAATCCAATTATGCAGACATTCATAATATGAAAATTTTTTAAGACAATTTAAACTTGAAGAAAAATTTGAATTAAGCGTTTCCCTTTTTATCTATCCAGTTTAATATCAAATCTCTAAATTCCTGATTTTTTTTATTCATCTCAAATCTTTCCTCAACCCATTTTCTCCCATTTTCTCCCATTGAAACACTTAATTCAGGATTATCAAGAATTTTTGAAACATATTTTTCAAGTTGCATTGAATCATCTTCCTTAATCCAAAATCCTGTCTCATCATGTTTTATTGTCTCTTCTGTACCTCCTGGAATACATCCAATAACTGGAGTTCCACAAGCCATAGATTCTGTGACTATCATTCCAAATGGTGGTTGACGAACTAAATGAACCGTAACAAGTGCTTCTGAATACAACTCAATCAATTTCTCATCAGAAACAATACCAAAAAATTTTACCCATTTTGAAATATTTTCAGATTTTACCAATTTTTTTAGTTCATTCTCATGAATTCCACGACTTCCCACAATCCATATTTCAAAATCCTTCCTTTTTTTAAGCAAATCAGAAATTGATTTTATTAAAAAATCACTTCTTTGGGCTTTTTGTGCTGCAATACATAATACTGCATTTTTTTTCTTTCCAACCGGTTTGAAAACATTTGATCTTGTTCCTAAATGAATTACTTTTGTAGGAACATTATACTTTGATATTATTGATTTTCTAGAATATTCACTGTTACATATGACTTCATCAAAATTTTCCCATTTTTTCTTATCTACAGTTCTAATAAAAATTCTAAAAAAATACCAGAAATAATATTTCAATGGAGATAAATTTTTAATGTATGTATTTGTGTAAAGTAAGTTAATATCTTGAGGATAACATAAAACTGGTATTTTACCGAATTTCTCAGCCCATAATGTTGCAGGAAAATTCATGAATAATACAATATCAGGATTTAAATTTTCTACAAGTTGTTTTATTTTTCTCCTAGTTTTTGACAAGTCTGTCCAAAATTTTATTGATTGAGTCATTGATTTTTCATCAGCTACATCAATCAGTTTCAAATTATCTTTTTCTTTAAACAGTTCTCTATTGGAATATAATGAAATTATAGTTACATTATCATTTTGTGATGCCAAAAATTCTGAAAATTCCCAAGTAAATCTTGCTGCCCCTCCTTTAGTAGGTAATCCTGGTGCAATTATTGCAACTTCCATTTCAAATTTTGTTCAGTCTTGTTTAAAAATAATGTTATGCATGAGTAATCTACTTTGTAATTTGATTAAAATAAACACTTCAAATTTCATCAAAAAATCAAATATTCTCATTTTTTGGCAAAAATTTGTCCATGCTTATTAGAAAAATAGCTTGAACTGAACTTGCAATTATTAAAGAGAAAGCTACACCATTTATACCTAAAATATCTCCAAGAATGAAAATTAATGGAATTTGAACTGACAAAAATATTACAGATCCAGAAAGCACAATCTTACTCTTTGCCATTCCGAGAAACTTGGATGTATATGTCATAATTATTGTAGATGGAATAATTGCTACACTAATAATCTGAATCAGATTTATGGATTCGTTAAATTCTTCAAAAAATATTGGGATTAGAATTGGTGCTAAAACTATCCCTAATCCTGCTGAAATTACAGAAAATACTATTACGACCTTCTTTAATTTTTTATTTGCATTTCCACTAGAATCATGAGGTAAAATATATTGAAAGATCATTGATGGGATGATTATTAATACTAGAAAAAATTGTTGGGCTAACTGATAATTTCCTAATAATACATATCCAAATAATGGTAAAATAATTAATTTGTCTAATGTTCCATTAAATGCTCCTATTACATCAAGAAGATAATTGTTAAAAATAAATCCCTTTCTTTCTTTCAAAAGTTGGAAATTAATTTTTGAGTTTTTTATTTCTTTTATAGCTACAATTACATAAGGAATAAAAGAAAAACCTATTCCTAAGATCACTCCTTCTAATCCTATTATGTAATAAAGTGATATTGAAAAAATTATTAATAAAATTTTTTGTGAGATGATGAACTTTGCATATTGTTTGTAGTCTTTTTTCCCGAGAACATCATACGTAATCAATGTAAAAAATACAAATCCTAAAATGTAAACACTAACACCAACATTATTTAAAAATAAAAAGTATACAACTAATGAAGCAATTATTGATGAGCTTATTGAGCTTACAAAAATTGCCGGTTGAATTTTTACTCCTTTTGCTACATAAACCATTAATGTATTAGGTGATCCAAGCAATGATAATTTTGAAGCAATTATTGCAATCGCCAACAAATAACTTACTTGACCATATTGTTCAGTGCCTAAAATTGATGCTATACTAAACCAGAATATTGCACCAATTGCGTTGCTTGCAGCAGTTGCAGCACTAATAGTAGTAAGACCTCTAAAACTCTGGTAAAGTTGTTTTATTTTTTCTAAGTATGTCATTTTTATTCAATTTTCTTAGGATTTACTAGATTGCCTAATCCTATTTTTCTTATTATGTCTACAATTAAGTAAAAAATTACTTCAAAATTAAACTTCATCATGCAATCAAAATTTTTGAAAAAAATTTTGACTCCTAAACTTTTCCAACACCATTTGATTAATGGATAATACAAAAAAATTGAATCAAAGAAACTTAACTTAAACGATTTACTATAATTGAATAATCCACTACTGGACGTTCCTCCATCATATCTGTAATTTAGGACTTCATCTAAAACAAAAAAATCTCCGTATTTCAAAGCATTTAGCATTGTTGCTAAATCAAATCCAGTTACAAAATTTGAGACAAAAAATTCACGTAATTGTCTAGTACGGAAGATTCCATAAAATACTTGTTGGTGTCCTCGTAATTTTAAATATAATCTAATTTTTTTGTCAAGTGTTCCAGATGTTGAGTAATTTTTCATAGGTGTAAATTTTCTAATTAATTTTTTCTTGATCTTCCCTAATGATTTATCTCTTTTTTCATCATTAAGATATTTTGTTTTTTCTCCATATGGTTTTACTTGAGAAATACTACATACAACATTTTCTCTTTTTTCTAAAACAGAAATATTCTTTTCAATAAATCCTGGTAAAATTTTATCATCTACTGAAGTCCACATAAAATATCTGCCTCTAGCTTTTTCTAAAATAAAATTAAAATTCCAATTTGGACCCATGTTTTTCTCATGGGAAAAAAATCTTATTCTTTCATCCTTTGATGCAAATTTTTCACATATTTCTCTAGTTGAATCGGTCGAACCATTATCTGAAATAACTAATTCAAAATCACTAAAATCCTGATTAATAATAGATGAAATTTTTTCAGATAGAAATTTTGTTCCGTTATATACCGGAATGCCTATCGTAATTGTAATTTCTTGTGAATTTTGTTCTGTCATGTTTGATACCAAATAAAGGTAATATGTTAAATCTTATCTTACTAAAGATAACATCGTTATCTAATCTAGTTTACTATCTTTTCACCAAGTCTTTAATATGGTAACCAAAGTATTATGTTGAATTGGAGCCCCTTAAGATTTACCTGGGTGATCTTACCTATAACACAATAGCCGTTTCAACAGAATCTTTACCTATCAATATTGGATTTATTGCCAGTTATTGTTTAAAGCAATTTGGAGATAAAGTTGATATCACATTATTCAAATACATTGATGATTTAGAAAAGGCACTTTCAGAATCCCCTCCCGCTATTTTGGGTTTGAGTAATTATTGTTGGTGTCAAAATGTTAGCCAAGAAATGTTTAAGCTCTTTACAGAAAAAAACCCAAATGGATTAAGGATATGGGGAGGACCGAATTTCCCAATTGATGCTCCTTCTCAAAAAAAGTTTTTCAAAAGATTTGAAAATTTCGATATTTATGTCCCAATAGATGGTGAAGTAGGATTCTCAAATGTTGTTGAAAGAGTATTAGAAAGAAACTCAGAAAATATTAGAGAAAATGTTTTGGGATCACCATTAGATGGGTGTATAATTAAAAATTCTGAAGGGAAATTACTTTACTCTTTAGCTGACACAAGACTGAAAAATCTTGATGAAATCCCATCACCGTATCTAACAGGTTTAGTTGATAAATTTTTTGATGATAATTTGATTCCTATGCTACAAACAAATCGTGGTTGCCCATTTAGTTGTACATTTTGTACTGATGGACGTGAGGCCGTAAACATGGTTAATAGATTTAGTAAACAAAGGACATCTGATGAAATAAACTACATTGCAACACATGTCAAAAAAAATGTTCATAGTATGTTTATCAGTGATTTGAATTTTGGAATGATTCCTGGTGATATAGAAACATGTGAGGCAATCAAAAATGTGCAAGAAAAATACAACTATCCACATAAACTTCTAACAACTACAGGAAAAAATAACAAAAAGAAAATAATTGAATCCATAAAATCACTCAGTGGTTCGCTTTCACTTTCAATGTCTGTTCAATCAATGGATGATCAAGTTCTAAAAAATATCAAAAGAGACAATATTAGCAAAGAGGTAATGTTGGACCTGGCTCCAGTTATAAAAGAAAATAATATGAATACTACTGCTGAGGTGATTTTAGGATTACCTGGTGAAACCTACAAATCACATCTAGAAACAATTCGTAAACTAATTTCTGCAAAATTAGATGATGTCATTACTTATACTTGCTTTTTACTTCCTGGTTCTGAAATGGCAACTCCTGAACAACAAATGAAATGGAAATTTAAAACAAAATTTAGAATGCTCCCAATGGATTTTGCAAAACTGAGTTCAGGGAAAAAAATCTGTGAAATTGAAGAAGTTATTGTGGGGTCTAAAGATCTAAGCTTTGATGATTATGTTCAACTTAGAATGATAGGATTTACTTTATGGATGACAAATAAAGGCATTCTATATACTTCAATCATAAAATTTTTGAGACAACAAAATATTGATGTTGCAGATTTATTTTTCCAAATGGTTGAAAGACAAAAAACGGCACCTGAAGCAATTCAAAAAGTATATGCAAAATTCAAACAAGCAACAATAGATGAATTGCATGATTCCCCTGAAGAAATTCTTACAAAAATCCAAGATGATGATGAATTTCAAAAATTAGTAGATGAAAAAGCAGCAATTAACGTAATCAGATTCCATCACACCATGATACTTTCTGAATACATGGATGAATGGACCAAGTATGTTTTGAAAATTGCTCATGATTTATTGGAAGAAAAAAATAAACTCAACAATGAAATCGAAAAACAATTTCATGACGTCTCGAATTATTGTCTAGGAAAAAGCCATAATCCATTAGGGAAAGATAGAATGACAACTAACCCTGAATATGTTTTCAATTATGATATCGAAAAATGGCTTGATGATAAATTAGAAATTTTATCATTAGATGAATTTAGAGTTGATGAGCCCTTCAAACTCATTTTTAATCTAACTGATGAACAATTCAATATCATAAAAGACAACCTTGAACTGTTTGGTGATTCTACAGTAGGATATACTAAGGCACTAAAAATGGTTCCAGAAAGAATGTTCTGGAGAAACCCTATGTTGCTGAATAAAAATGACTAAATTATTTTTTGTATTCGTTAACAATTTCATCAAATTTATCCAAAATTGAAATTGGCTTAAAACTAAATTCATTTCGAATTTTTTCTATGGATATTGTTGGAAATGAATATTTTGTAGCATTTTTTGCAACTTCTACTTTACATCCAGTGATTCTTTGTAATTCTTTTACAATTTGTTCATTAGTGATGTTTTTTCCGCTTGCAATATTATATATTGAATCTTTTCCTTTGAGAGAAATCTTTGGTAAGATATCCAAAACGTCGTCAATGTATACGTAGTCTTTTTCACTTTCCAAATCAGTTTGTAATGTAACTTTTTTAGATTTTAATGACTCTTGAATTATTGATGGAAGAAAGAGATTTGAATTAAAATTTTTTCCTGTAACATTTGATAATCTTACAATTCTGACATTAGCTTTTTTTGATGAATTACAAATTGCTTCTCCCATAATTTTTGAAATATTATACAAATTATTTTCACCTAGTGGATTTACCAATAGGTCTGATCTTTCATCAGTTGATGATGCATTTTGATAAATTCTTGTAGATGAAAGATAAAGAAACGATTCAAAATTTGTTTCATTCAATAATTTATTTAATAAAATAACATGTGCATCAATTGCTTTTGAAGGATATCGTTTGAAGTTGGGTACTCCTATTGCATAAATTACATGACCCAAGTTTTCTCCAAGATTCTTTTCATTTCTTAAATCTGGAGCATCATATTCTATGCCACCATCTTTAAATTTTTTAATCAATGATGAACCCAAATATCCTGTAGATCCAAAAACAGAAAATTTCATCTTAATTCTCCCAACTAGCATCTTTTTCTGAAAGAATTGGAGGAACAATTGGCCATAATATTTCAAAATCTTTGGAATCCCATCTTCTTCCAGTTGCATATTTTTCATTGAATTCTTGAGACATTTGATAAAAAACTTCTGAATTTTCTTCTAGAGTTTGGAAACCATGAGCAAATCCCTCTGGCACATACACCATTTTATGATTTGTTTCACTCAATTCAATCCCGAACCATTTGTTTTTTGTAGCAGAATCTTCTCGTAAATCTACAATTACATCAAATATCTTCCCTTTAGTGCAACGAACAAGTTTTGCCTCTTCAAATGGCTCTTTTTGAAAATGCATTCCTCTCAAAATTCCCTTCTTTGAATTAAATGAAATGTTGCACTGAATTAAATTTAGATTTAATCCTTTTTTGTCAAATTCTTTTTTATCCCATGAACGAGCAAAAAATCCTCTTTCATCTTCTAACTTTTCTAATTCAATTACAAATGATCCTTTAAGTTTAGTTTCTGTAAATAACATTAAAGAATTTTCACCTCAGGTATAGGAATTATAAATTTTCCTCCCCATTCTCTAATGAATTCTAATTGCTTCATAATTTCTTTTTTTAAATTCCAAGGTAAAATGAAAATATAATCCGGTTTTGAATCTTTTATTTTAGATGGATTGTATATGGGAATATGGGTTCCAGGCAAAAATAATCCTTGTTTGTATTCACTTATATCAACTGTATATTCCATCATTTCGTTATTAATTTCACAGTAATTTAACAATGTATTTCCTTTGGCAGGTGCACCATATCCAACAACTTTCTTCTTTTGATTCATTGCCATGATAAAAAAATTATTAACATCTTCTTTAATTTTATCAATATTTTTTTGGAATTTTATATATTTCTCAAAATCAGTACATCCAAAGTCTTTTTCTTTTAGATTTAATTTTTCAACATTTTCACTGATTTGTTTTAATTCATCATCTTCATGTTTTACATAGATCCTTAATGAACCCCCGTGAGTTGGCAATTCTTCTACATCAAAGATTCTTAGTTTATGATGTGAAAAAATCTTTTGAACAGTATAAAATGAAAAATACGAAAAATGTTCGTGGTAAACAGTGTCAAATTGATTGTTTTTAATCAATTGTAAAATATGAGGAAACTCCAAAGTGATTACTCCTCTTTTTTTAAGAATAATTTTCATTCCTTCTACAAAATCATTAATGTCAGGAACATGTGCTAAAACATTGTTTCCTAATAACAAATCTGCAAAAATTCCTTTTTCTGCCAATTCTTTAGCAAATTTTATGCCAAAAAACCTAGATATTGTAGGAATGCCTTTTTCTTGTGCAACTTTAGCTACATTTTGAGCGGGCTCAATGCCTAAAACAGAAATTTTTTTGTCTTTAAAAAATTGAAGTAAATATCCGTCATTACTTGCTACTTCTATGACTTTACTTGATTCGTTTAATTTTAAATTTGAAATCATTAATTCAGAATACTTTCTAGCATGTTCTAACCATGTTTTTGAATACGATGAAAAATATGCATAATCAGAAAAAATATTTTCAGGTTTTTCAAATTCTTCCAATTGAACTAAAAGACAATTTTTACAAATGAATGCATGTAAGGGATAAATTTTCTCTTTGTTTTCTAAATCTTGTTTTTTTAAAAATGAATTAGATAATGGAGTGAAACCAAGATCCACAAAACTTGTTTCTAATGATTCATTGCAAAATCTACATTTACTTTCTGTCATTTTATTTTTGAAAAATATCTTATTTGCTCTTTTGTAACTTTCTTCATGTCTTCACCCTTCTTGAACATTGAGTACCATTCAACAATCAATCTTATGGCTTCTTCTAATTCAATCTTGGAAATCCACCCTAATCTTGAATTCGATTTTGAACTATCTAGCTTTAAGAATTTGTTTTCATGATGATATTCATTATCATCCAATTCCCATTTTATCCCATTTCCCCATAATTCATTAAATTTTTCTAAAATCCATGATACAGGCTTTGCATTATTTTCTATTGGTCCAAAATTCCAACTTTCAGCAAATTTTTCCTTTTCATTCCACATTTTTTCTGCTAACATCAGATATCCATTTAGAGGATCTAACACATGTTGCCAATGTCTAACATAATTTGGATTACGAATTCTAATCGACTCATTTTTCAAAATTCCCTTCATTATGTCGGGAATCAGTCTATCTTTTGCCCAATCCCCTCCTCCTATTACATTTCCTGCTCTAACTGATGCTAACGAAATGTCACTATTTTTGCTTTTATTAAAAAATGATTTTCTATAAGCAGAGGTAATTAATTCAGCACATCCTTTACTACTGCTATATGGATCATGACCTCCTAAAGGATCAGATTCTGTAAACCCTCTTTGAAGATCTTTCTCTTCATAGCATTTATCGCTTGTAACATTTATCATTACTTTAGCAGATTTACATATTTTTACTGCTTCAAACAAATTTACTGTGCCCATTACATTTGTAGAAAAAGTTTCTAAAGGTTCATTGTATGAATCCTGTACTAAAGACTGTGCTGCCATATGAATAATAATTTCAGGTTGAAAATCTGAAATTTCTGTTGTTAACTTTTCCAGATCTCTTACATCTGCAATAATTGATTTCATTCCTTCTTCAACATTTGCAATATTGAACAAACTTGGTTCAGTGGGAATGTTATTAGAAAATCCAACAACTTCTGCTTCTAATTCTTGGAGCCATAATGACATCCAACTCCCTTTAAATCCCGTATGTCCTGTGAGAAAAATTTTTTTTTGTTTCCAAAAACTTGGGTTCATTCCCATTTCTTCCAAGGAGCCTTATTTAATTTCCATAATTCTTCTAAGTGATTTTTATCTCTAATAGTATCTATTGGTTGCCAGAATCCAGAATGTTTGTATGCTGAAAGTTGATTATCTTCTGACAGTTTTTCTAATGGTTCGCGCTCCCAAATAGTTTTGTCATCTGTCAAATAATCAAAAATTTTTGGTTCTAAAATGAAAAAACCTCCATTAATCCAATCCCCGTCACCTTCAGGCTTTTCTTGAAACTTTGTTACTCTATTATCTGAAATTACCATTGCTCCAAATCTTCCTGGAGGTCTTACTGCTGTTACTGTAGCTAATGTTTTTTGATTTTCATGAAATTCAATTAATTCTTTTAAATTAATATCACTTAGACCATCACCATAAGTAAAGCAGAATGGCTCGTCATCTAGAAATTCCTTGACTCTTTTTAGTCTCCCTCCAGTCATTGTGTTTAATCCTGTGTCTACAAGCGTTATTTTCCATGGCTCTACATCACTAGAATGCACATAAGTAGAATTTGCTTTAAGATCCAATGTGATGTTGGATTTATGAAGAGAGTAGTTTGCAAAGTATTCTTTAATCATGTATCCCTTGTATCCACAACAAATTACAAAATCGTTAATTCCATGCTGAGAAAATATCTTCATAATATGCCATAGTAGAGGCATACCTCCAATTTCGATTAGTGGTTTGGGTTTAACTTGTGTTTCTTCGCTAATTCTGGTACCGAATCCACCTGCAAGAATTACTGCTTTCAATGAAAACACCTCATAGTTTTATGTTCAAAAAATTTATTCTCCAAATTCAACATATCTTCAAATAAGAATTAGTTTAAAAAAGGTTTTATTAATTCATATCCATCAAGTTCTCAATTGACATCAAATGATTACTTGTTAGTAGATAAAATTCAAGATATTGATGAAATTGGCGATCATTCATCTAAAACAATTATCTCCTTTGACTATGAATCACATATTTTATTGAACGAGCAAAAAATTCCACATACTATTTCAGATGAATTTAGCTCGCCTGAAGAATTACATTCAATTGAAAAACAAGTATATTCTTTAGTAAATTGGTATGAAATTCCATCTGTTCAAAATTTGATAGTTGAAGATGGAATCAACTTAGGTGAGCTATTTTTTCTAGAATTTCGTGCAGAATTAGTTTCATTCTTGAAAAAATTCAGTGAACTTTCTAAATTGGTTAAATTACATCCTGATTCAAATTATTTTGTTTCTGAAACAATTTGGGAATTAATTTCACGTTTGACAAAAAATGTTACTAAAATAAATATTAAAACTCGAGACATTTCGATGTATAATTCCATTGACGTTCCATTAAAACTAGGATCAAAACAATTGACAATGAAACTTTCTACAAAAAATGCATCTCGAATTCAAAATTTTTTAAATAAGGCAAGTCAGAGTCTTTTTTTAAACAAAACAATTAACAAAAAATTCCCCACCGTACTAATAGTAAATTTTTCTACTTTGAAAACTGAATCTTTTCTTTTAGAAATTCCAAAATTTGATTTGAATGTTGTAAAATATGATAGAACAACCCCTGCAATATGGAACACTAATACTCTAAATATTATTAAAAATTCAAAATGTGTTATAGAAAATGAATCTACATTATTAGATAAATCATCTTCGGAGAAAATAAAATTAATTGAAAAATCAATGATGACTAAAATTGATTCAATTCTATCATCTAAAGACTTTGAGACGTTCTTCGCTCTTAATGGAGAGAGCTTTTGGAATGAAATAAAGCCTTTGATAACAAGATTATGTAGAAAAAGATTTCTTCAGGCATCAAAAGAAATTCAATTAGCAAAAAACCTTCTTAAAAAATACTCATTTTCTAAAATCTTACTTTTTCATGAATCCGGAATCGTTGAACAAATTGTCCTATCGTTAGGAAAAAAACAAAAAATACCAGTGTGTGTTTTACAACATGGCTTATATTTTGATTCCAAAGAAATGATTGATGAAAATCAGTTTCAACGAGTAATTCCCAAAAAATCTGATTATTTTTTAGGATGGGGTGATATTTTTAAAAATTTCTTAGAAAATAATAATGTAAGTTCTAATCAAATTAAAAACATTGGATCAATTTTTCATGATAGACTTTTCAAAATTAAGAAAGAATCAAGTAAAGTAACTGGAAATGTACTTTTAGCATCTGATCCATTGGCATTTAATCGCCCAATCGATCTTTCAATTAATCAAAAAGAGCTTTACAATAAAACAATAGAAAATATCTGCAAAACAATATATCAAAATAATAAAAAATTGATCATTAAAACTCATCCTCAAAAACATCAATCAGAAGAAAACATTGCTAAAAAAATTGATGAAAAAATTTCCGTTCTTCATTCAGGGGATATTTTACCATTAATTGAATCCTCTGATTTAGTAATTGTAACTGATGTAACAACTGTTATTATTGAGGCAATGATGATGCAAAAACCTGTAATTTCAATCCGAATAAAAGATCATTATGGAAAACCTAAAGTCTTCGATTATTGTGATCAAATCTCTTTGGATTCTTTAGATTCATGGATAAAGTCATTTTATAATGAACCAAACATAAAAAATCATCTTATTGAAAGAGGTAATGAATTTCTTAACACATATCTCTCAAATCAGGAAAACTCTTCAAAAAAAATACTTGAATTTTTACAAGATTAATATTAAATATACCTGCAAATGTATAGTACATTTTTAAATTAATGCTGTAAATTTGTTTATATGAAAAAAATTATTATACCAATAGTTGTTATAATTTCGATTTTAATTATTGGATATGTGGCATATTCAAATGTCTCTATTTTACCCCCTGAATTACTAAATTTACTCAGAACGCTACGTGATTCAGGTCAGGAAATTACCAAATCTGCTGAACGTAGTGCAGGAGTTCCACTAAAAGCCAAAATTTTTGATGATGAATTCATAGTTAAGGAATATGTCACTGGATTAAGTCAACCTACAACCATGACTTTTGTAGGGGATGATATTTTGGTCTTAGAAAAAAATTCTGGTCATGTACAATTAATTCGAGATGGAAAACTGATATCTGAACCAATTTTTGACTTTGAAGTTAGTTCAACAAATGAATCTGGTCTTTTAGGAATCGTTTCTCATAACAGTGATGTATATATTTTTGTTACAGAAGCAAAATCTGATGGTGGAGAAATTATTGGCAATAATATTTACAAATTTACTTGGAATGGAAATTCTCTAGTTGATCAACAACTAATTAACACACTTTCCAGTGAATCATCATGGCATAATGGGGGAACTATGACAATTAATTCCGATGGTCAAGTATTTGCAGTGATAGGAGATCAAATGGGTGGAGGTCGTCCAGACCTAAAAAATGATTTTAGAGTTCTACAAAATGTCAATAATGGAGAAATAGATGATACAGGTGTAATTGTAAAAGTTGGATTCGAAGAAGGAGTTATTCAACCCAAGACTTCGGGAAATCCTTTAGATCATTATTTTGCAATTGGAATAAGGAATAGCTTTGGAATAGCGATTGATCCTCTGACAGGAAATATCTGGGATTCTGAGAATGGCCCTGATCATTCTGATGAAATTAATTTTGTTCCAGAAAATTTTAACAGTGGATGGTCTGTAGTGATGGGACCTGCAACCAATGAGCAAATTTCCCAAATTCCCCCATTAGGTAATTTTCAATATAGCAATCCTGAATTTAGCTGGGAACGCACAGTAACTCCAACTGGTCTTGAATTCATTAATTCTGATAAATTCTCTAAATATAAGGGAGATCTGATTGTGGCAAGTTGTAATTATGGTCAGTTGTTCAAATTTTCTCTAAATGAATACAGAACTGGTTTAAAATTTGATTCTGAACATTTGCAAGATTTAGTAGCAAATAATATTGAAATTGATGAACAAACTGATATAGAATCTATTGATGAAATCTTATTTGGTGAGGGATTTGGATGTCTGACTGATGTAGAATTTGGACCAAATGGATATTTGTATTTGGTATCTATTTCTGATAATACAATATACCAAGTATTGCCAAGAAATTAATTGAATAAATATGAATTCTCAAAATTATGCTTGTTTGAAAAAAAATGATTATCTATTTAAAAATTATCAGTTAATACCGATTAGACTACAAGATGCAGAAGAAATTCGTAGATGGAGAAATGAACAAATAAATTTTCTTAGGCAAGAAAAACCCCTGTCAAGTTCTGAACAAATTAAATATTTTGAACAAGTTATTGTTCCGACATTCCAAAAATCCAATCCAACACAAATTCTATTTAGTTTTCTAAATAACTCAAAAATTATTGGATATGGTGGATTTGTAAATATTGACTGGAATTCAAAAATTAGTGAAATTTCATTCCTTGAAGAAACAGATAGGACAAAAAATCATTCATTATATGAGGATGATTTTTCTGTATTTTTAGATTTTTTAAAAAAAATTGCTTGTAATGATTTGAAATTTACCAAATTATTTACTGAGACATATGATATTAGACCTGAGCATATCAAAATTCTTGAAAAAAATGGCTTTTCCATTAACAACATAGAAAAGAATGGAAAAATAATTGATGGAAAAAGAGTTGATATTTTATTTCATTCTTATATTTGTAATAATTATGATAATTTATGATATTTTGTTTATTTGTAGGAGGTTCAAAAATTGAATAAAATACGAGTGTTAGTGACAGGTTCGGGAGGAGCTGGAACCTTAGGACGAGAAATTGTTAAATCATTTTTGATGATTCCCGAATCATATGAAATCATCGCTACAAATTCTAATTCCATAGATCTTGGTATAAACAATGAAGTAAATAATATCATTATTCCTAATTCATCATCTCCAGATTATATTGAAAAACTATTAGAAATTTGTAAAAAAGAAAATATTCAAGCCATTGCACCCGGATCAGAGCCTGAAACAGACATAATTTCAAAAAATTCTAATCTTTTTTCTGAAAAGAATGTTATCACTTTAACAAACAAACATGAACTAGTAAAATTATGTAATGATAAGTCTTCATTATCCGAATTTCTTTCTTCAAATGGAATAAAATCTCCTCAAACCTATGATATTGAAAATATATCTGAGATTAATGCATCTGATTACCCCTTACTGATAAAACCCACAATAGGGTCAGGTTCAAGAAATGTGTTTGTAGTAGAGAACTTGGAAGAATTAACATTTTTTACAAAGTATTTGACTAAACAAAAAATCATCCCAATTATTCAGGAATATATTTCAGGAAATGATGATGAATTTTCAATTGGAGTTCTTTATTGTGAAAATGGAAAATTAAAGACATCAATTGCAATGCGTAGAAATCTCCATAATGGATTATCTGCTAGAAGTGTAACAAAAACTGAAAAAAATGAATCACTTATTGTTTCGTCAGGAATTTCTCAAGGATTTTTTGATGACTTTTCAGAGATTAGGAAAAAAGCTGAAGTAATAGCAGCAAAATTAAACTCTGACGGTCCAATCAATATTCAATGTAGAATGAAAGATGATGAACTTTATGTTTTTGAGATAAATCCTAGGTTTTCTGGAACTACATCTGCTAGAGCATTAGTAGGCTGCAATGAGCCTGATATTCTAACAAAATTTAGATTATTGGGAGAAATTCCAGAAAAAATATCATATAAGCATGGATATGTTATGAAAGATTTTTTGGAAAAACACATTCCTTACAGTTTCAGTGATGAATAAAAATGAAAAATCTCATAATATTTGATTTTGATGATACAATTACTGATAATAGTAAATTAGATTACATGGGATTCAAAATACCATGCAAAAAACTTGATGTATTTTTTCCTAGTAAATTAGAATTAAAAAAATTTAGAAAAAATGGATATACTGCAAAAAAAATTATCTCTTTTTTTTCTAAGGATGATGATAAAATATCTGAATTTTTAAAACAAAGAAAATCTTTCCTTCAAAAAGAATCTTTAACCTATCTAACATTAAAATCAAATTGTAGATATATTTTCAAAAAATTAGTTGAATTAGATTGTGAATTAGTTATATGTACTGTGAACTCCAATCCCAAAATGATTAAAGCATTTTTGAAAGCAAATAAAATAGATCATTATTTTCAAAGAATTTTCACATATAAAACACTTGGAATTACATTAGAAAATAACTCACCCTCAAATAGAATTCTTCTTAAAAGAAGCCTTCTTCACTTAATAATTAAAAAAACTAATTCTTCAAAAAATATATTTTTTATTGGAAATTCGCTAGAAGATTATTTTGCTGCAAAAAAATCTAAAATTATCTTTTTTTATTTTCTTAATTCATATCTACCAAATCCTAAGATAAAAAATTTGATAAAATTCACTGAAATGAAACAACTTTTTTCATTATTAAGGAGGAAAATAATTTGAAAGTTCTTTTAACCGGTGGGACAGGATTTATTGGAAGAAATTTAGTCTCCTACCTGAAATCTAAAAAAATTTCTGTAGATAATATTGATCGTGAGTTTTTAAAAAGTGACAAACAACTAAACGAATACATTAAATCTAAACAATCGAAAATGAAGCAAAATTATGATGCTTTAGTTCATTTAGCTGCTGAACTTGATGATTCATCTAAAAAATTGATTTCAGTAAATGTCAATTTGACTAAAAGACTTCTAAAAATGTGCCTAAAAAATCAAATAAATCGTTTCATTTTTGCTTCATCACATTTAGTATATGGAAAAACAGAATATCTGCCTATTGATGAAAATCACCCTACTAAACCGAAAACAAATTATGGAAAATCTAAACTTATGGCAGAAAATTTTTGTAGAAAATTCTCCAACGATAATGATATAGAAGTTTCAATTCTTAGAATTTCATCTGTATTTGGTAATGGCCAGAATGAAAATTATGTAATTCCTAGAATGCTTAATAATGCTTTCGTAAAAAATATTATTTTACATAAATTTTCTAATGGATTCCAATTAATGGATCTTGTTCATGTTGATGATGTATCAAAAGCAATTCTAGGAGCATGCAGATCTAACAAAACTGGAATTTATAATCTATCCTCCGGAGTTGGAATTACTCCCTTTGAATTAGGAAAAACCATTTCAAAATTATCTACTGGTTGTAAAATTTCTATCATACATAAAAAACAAGATACAAATCACTTTCTCTATGATGTTTCAAAAATTCAGCATGAATTAGGAGTTAAATCAAAAATAAATCCCACTCAAAAAATATTGAAACCTTGGTATCAAAAACTTAAAAAATCAAAAAAATCTTCTAATTCTAGAAATATTAATAATAAAAGAAAATATTGATTTGCTATGAAAGTATTTTTAGCCGCTGAAATTGGTTCTAATTGGGAAGGAAGTATAATTAAAGCAAAAAAAATCATCTCCGAATGTAAAAAATCTGGTGCTAATGCTGTAAAATTTCAAATGTGGAGAGCTGAAGATTTGTACCCTGGTCATCCTCTTTTTAAAATAATAAAAAAATCTGAATTATCATTTAAACAAGCAAAAATCATCAAAAATTACTCTGATTCTATTGGAATTGAATTCTTTTGTTCGGTTTTTTATCCTGAGGCTGTAGATTTCCTTGAAAAAATCGGAATTAAACAATACAAGATTGCATCTAGAACGTGTATTCTTAAAGATCCACTATCCATAGAAACCCTCAATGCAGTCAATCAAACCAAAAAACCTACTTTTGTAAGCATGGGGATGGGAGGGAATAGAAAATCCATAGAAAAATCTCTCTCTAAGAATAAACTTGACTTTTGTTACTGTATTTCGGAATATCCATTAGATATTAAAAAAGTGAATTGGAAAAATTCTACTAAATTTACTGGTTTTTCAGATCACACTTTGGGAATTACTGCACCCATTGTATATTCTTCATTAATGAACCAGAAAAAAGCAAAATCAATTTTCATAGAAAAACATGTAAAACTTTCAAACTCAAAGAGCCTTGATGCTTCTACCTCTATTGATACACATGAATTATCTATAATGAATCACAGTCTTAGAGAAATCGAAAAAATTAAACTATAGTTTTTAAGAAAATTTGTTAACTGTTTTAATTATTTTTTCTATTTCATCATCTTTAAGGTTTTGATGAATAGGGATAGAAATCACTTCATTTCCTATTTTTTCTGTAATAGGTAATTTTATTTTATTTTTATAATATGTCATTTTATGAATTGGTTTGTAATGTATCCCGACTTCAATTTTCTCCACCTCCATTTTTTTTACAAATTTTTCTCTATTTTTTATCCTGATCCAATAAAGATGATATGAACAATTTTTATCATATGGCATTTTTCTTTCAAGCTTGATTTCTTCAGAATATCTTTTAGCTATTTTTTTCCTTATGGAATTCATTTTATCTAATCTTTTTAATTGAGTTAATCCTATTGCAGCTGAAAACTCGTTCATATAATAATTCCATCCAATTTCACTTACATCATATTCCATTTTTTTTCTATTTTTGATCCCACACCATCTTTTAGATTTTAAGTCTTCTAAAATCGAATTTGATTTATTTGAGTTAATAGCTATTAGTCCTCCCGTAGGCATTGCTAAATTCTTTACTGGATGGAAACTAAAACATACTGCTTTTCCATGTTTACCAATTTTTTCTTTATTAAATTCTGAACCTGCTGCATGTGCTGCATCTTCAACTAATTCTAAATTATTTTTCTTACAAATTTTTTGAATAGATTTAAGATCACATGGCATTCCTCCAAAGTGAACAGGAAGTACAACTTGAGTTTTTTTGTTAATACCCTCTTCAATTTTTTGTGAATCAAGACATAATGTTTCATCATCAATTTCTGTAAAGATAGGCTTTCCTCCATTCATAATTACTGCATGAGCCGTTGAAACAAATGTCATAGATGGCAAAATTACTTCTTTTCCTTTTAAATCAAACAAAGATAATGCCAAATGTAATGCTGCAGTACCAGAATTTACTGCTATGCATTGGTCACAATTAATGTATTTTTTAAAAGAATCTTCAAATTTTTTCACATTTTCAATTCCCGCACCAGATGCCCAAAAATGACTTTTTAATACTCGTAATACAGTTTTTTCCTCTTCTTTTGTAATGAATGGATCAAAAAGTTTTATTGTTTTCATCTAACTATCTCCAAACATTTTATCTTCTAGTTTTGATTTATTTATTCCCTCATTTGGATCAATATTAGAATTAATTTTTAATAGATTTGGCTGTTGCTTCAAAATGGACATAATATCTTTCATCAAAATAGGCCTCTTTTGAATTCTTTTTATTATTTCACGTATGAACTCTAAATCCTCTTTTCTATCTAAAGTCCATCTATATTTTGAAAAATTTTCTTTGTTTTCATAATTTTTGATTTTAAATGTAGAATTATTTCTAATAAATTTTGTTACATGCTCTCTATCTGAAGGTAATTTAGCTTCTTTCCATGCCCTTTCTAATGCTTCAATTGTGAATACTTCTATATCCAATCCTTTAGGGAATGTATTTTTTAGAGTATTTGAAATATAGTCTTCCGTATTAGGTTCAAAACTTTCTATAATTTTATCTACTATTTCAGGATCAATTAGTGGACAATCTGCTGTAACTCTTACAATAACATCAAATCCAAATTTTTTGGCACAATTATAATACCGATCTAAAACATCTCTTTCATTTCCCCTAAAACAAACAATCCCGAGTTTTTTTACAAATTCTTCAATTAAAACATCTTCTTTTAAATCCGTAGTTGCTACTACAATCTTATCAATTCTTTTACAATAATTCAATTGATTTATCACATAAAATAATGTGGGATTTTCTTCATCAATGTTCATCAGAACTTTTTGAGGAAGTCTAGTTGAACCTAGTCTTGCTTGTATGATACAACCTATCATTATTGAAATTTAGTTTCTGTTCTTATTATATCTGAATAGCTTTTCTTACAAATATTGATTTAATCTAGAAGGCCGCTATTTTTGATCAAAGTGGCAAGTTCTGCTGAAGTCATTTGTTCTACTACGTCTGAAGAGTATTGTTTCTCAAGAGTAGTTTTTCTCATTCCTTCATAAGTCCCATTCTCAATTTCATCTGCAAACGATCTAGAAATTATGTATCGAGAATCGGTCTCTAATGTATATTTTAACTCATCACCATTAATCATGGTTTCATGATATTTTTCTCCTTGTCTTACAGGAATTCTATCTATTTCAACATTAGCAAATAATTCTTTCATTGTTTCTTTGAGAGTTTCAATATTGTAAGCTTTAATTTTAGGAACAAAAACTTCTGAACCTTTACTAATGTTAACTGATGACAAAATAAATTCTAGAGCTTGATCCATTGTAATACTAAATCTTGTCATCCTTGGATCTGTTATGCTAATTTTTTTACCTGCCTTAATTTGTTCAATAAATTTTGGAATAACTGAACCACTACTTCCTAATACATTCCCATATCTTAATGCCAAAAATTTTGTTTTATGTCTATTTTTATCTAAATAATTCCCTGCAGTAACAAATAATTTTTCCATTAATAGTTTTGTAGCACCATATGTATTCAAAGGTGAAACTGCTTTATCTGTACCAACTCCTACTGCAATCTCGACATTCTCGTGTAAACAAGCTTCTATAACATTACTCGACCCAATAACATTTGTTTTAATTGCTTCAAAAGGATTATACTCAATTATTGGCACGTGCTTCAAAGCTGCAGCATGAAAAACAATATCTATATCCTCTAATGCTCTTTCTAATCTTGGAAGATCTCTTATATCTCCTAATAGATATCTTAATCTGTCGTCGTCAAATTTTGACTCCATTGTAACTTGCTTGTTTTCATTTCTACTGAAAATTCGAATTACATCAACTTGTTCTTTCAAAAGTCTTTTTGTTAATGCTTGACCTAATGAACCAGTGCCTCCTGTAATCAGGACTTTTTTACCTTTGAAAATCTCCATTATTCATGAAATCATTTGATTATATTTAATAAACTTGTCACGATAAATGGTTTAGAATCAAATAAGTTGATTATTTGAGGAGTTTATTAAATGTCTGAAATTCACAATTTAGAATATCTAAAAACAGTCTCGGATGCGCGTGGTTCAATTATTTTCATGAAAAATTGGTCTAAACTTCTAAATTTTGTTGAAATAAAAAAGGGATTTTCTAGAGGTGGTCACTTTCATGAATTTTTTTCAACACATAATCTAATTTCAGGCAAAGTAGAATATCATGAATTTAACATTAAAACAAATGAAGAGAGAACTGATATTTATGAAGCACCATTTGTTATTGAGGTCCCTCCATTTGTAGCTCATTTGTTGACTGCCATTGAAGATGTTTTATTTGTTGAAACATTTGATAATGAATATCAAGCTACAGAATTCCCCAAATATAGAAAAATTGTGGAAGAAAAACTTCAAAAATCTTAATCTAATCTTTCTTTAACAAAATTTATTGAATCAATTGATGTTGGATCTGTTTTGTTAATAATTGCTAGATAAATTGATGCATAATCTAATAAATAAATCAAATTAATTAATTTTGAAATAATGCTTCCTTTTACTGAATGTATTTCTTGAAATTCAATTTGTTTATTTGCAAAAAATTCTTTAAAAATTTCCCACCTTTCTTTTGTTTTTGAAAAATCATCCTCTCCCTGTAATAAAATTGGTTGAACGTTTGATGACTTTTCCCATGACATAATACCATTATGACATGCCTCAATCACATCTTCTGCAATTGCATGCATTTTAGAATTTTCTTGGAGAGAATTTTTAAATCTAATTGCTGCTGCATTCAATCCTGCAGGAAAATAAATCAATGGGATCCCATCTATCCATTTTGCTAAATCTAATGCTTTATTTCCATCACGCAAATTTTTAGATGAAATATTTTGACTTAATTTTTCTAATTCTACCAATGATTCTTCCACATCATTTTTATCAATCGGCAAAATTGGTTGAAGGATTTTTAGCATTCCGTAGAAGAATCTAGTAAATGATGCTCGTGGAGAATGTTCCATTGATATTATTCTAAAATCAATACCATTTTCTTTACAAAAGTTCTTCATTTTACCATTAGAAGATAATGCAATTACTTTACAAGGTAGATCTAAAGTAGATTTTAATACACTAAGTGTTTCCACAGTATTTCCTGAAATACTGGTAGCTATAACTAAAGAATTAGAATCAATCGTTTTTGGAAGGTGATATCCCTTTACTACTGAAACATGAATGTTAGTTTTTGAAAGAATTGATGAAAAAATATCTCCCAAAGTACCTGATCCGCCCATTCCTGCAAAAACAATATTATTGATATTTGAATAGTTTACAGGTTCTAATTTAGAAGAAAATACCTCTTTTGCTATTTGTGGCCATTTATCATATATCTGATACATTCTTTTCGAATCATACAATTCAATTTCATTTAGTTCCAATTTGCTATTCTAATGTTATAGAAATATAATAATTGATGACTCGACTATTCATTTTTAATATGGTTTCATTTTCAATATTTAGTGGATGAAATTCAAGTAAACCCTTCATTGAGAACTGTTGAATGGAAAAATAATAAAGTCGTCATGATTGATCAGACTAGATTACCAAATGAATTAACTTTTGTAGAATATGATGATTATAATCAAGTAGCAAACGCAATTAAAACTCTGATTGTTAGAGGTGCTCCTGCAATTGGAGTTTCAGGTGCGTTTGGATTAGCATTGGCTGCATTACAAAGTCATGCAACTTCAACAAACGAATTGATCTTAGATTTAGAAAAAGCAAAACAAATTCTATTTGAAACAAGACCTACTGCAGTAAATTTAGGATGGGGATTAGAAAAAATTATGAAGATTGCAAAAACTGGAAATTCAGTTGAACAAATTAAAGAATTAGTGATTTCTACTGCTAAAAATATGGCAGATGAAGATATTGAAATTAATAAAACTATGGGAAAGAATGGTTCAGTTCTTTTTGATAATAATGATACTATTATGACTCATTGTAATGCAGGTGCATTAGCTACTGTAGCATATGGAACTGCTTTGGGTGTAATTAGAGCAACTAGAGAGAGTGGAAAAAATGTTAAAGTTATTGCTACTGAGACTAGACCAATACAACAAGGTTCACGATTGACAGCATTTGAATTAAAACATGATGGATTTGATGTTAGTTTAGTACCTGATACTGCTGTCGGATATTCTATGGCAAATGGTTTGGTGAATAAAGTTGTAGTAGGTGCTGATAGAATTGTAAAAACTGGCCATGTCTTTAATAAAATTGGAACATACCAAGTAGCAACAATGGCAAAACAACATGGTATTCCATTTTATGTTGCAGCCCCATTATCTACAATAGATTTAGAAACAAAGGCCCAAGATGTAATTATTGAAATGCGAAAAGATTCAGAGGTTACTGGAATTGGTGAGAATAAGACTGCGCCTGATGATATTGGTGTGATTAATCCCGCATTTGATATGACTCCACCTGAATTGATTTCTGGAATTATTACTGAAAAAGGAATCGCTATGGCTCCATATGAAGAATCAATTCCAAAATTATTTGAAGCTAATAATTAGAAAGTTTTTATTGTTTTTCAAACTACCATTGATAATATGAGTACTGTTTCTGCCCAAGCAATTGAAGAATCCCTCAAACAGTGTATGGATCCTGAAGTTCCACTAAACATTGTAGAAATGGGATTAATTTATGGAATTGATGTTACAGAAAATAATGATGTTAACATCAAAATGACAATGACTACACAAGGCTGCCCCTTACATGAAACTCTTGTTGAAGATGCAACAAGATTTGCTAAAAAAGTACCTGGAGTAAATAATGTCAAAATAGACATTGTATGGGAACCTGCATGGTCAATGGATAAAATGACTGAAGAAGGAAAATTAAAAATCAAAAATATGGGTGCTGCTATGAATACCCCTGCACCAATAAACTATGAAACTGCATTACCTCAAGGAGTTGGAAAACTAGTGCAACAAGAAGATGGTTCAATTGTATTGGCAAACGATCATGAACAAGGCTTTATGGTAAATCAAGCAATTGTTGACTTTTGGAAATCTTGTAATGGACAACGTAAAGTAACAGAACTTGTGGAAGTTTTTGCTCAACAAACTGGATTACAAAGAAAACAAGTTGAAAAAGAAGTCATGCAATTGTTACAACAACTTCGTGATGGTGGATTAATTGCTATTGCTGGTCAATCAGATACCCCAAATGTTGAATTCAAACATGATTAACTCACTCAATTTTAAATATTAAGAATTTTTTCTAGAATTATGAAAAGTTTCTATGATCATTTGCGTTCCAGACTTGAATTTGGAGAAGATATACAAGATAAAAGAAAACCTGTCATGCGTAGTTCTGCTATTTTTCCAGTTGTTCAAAACTCTAAATACAAAACACAAATTTTGTTTATGGGTTACTGGTTAATCAAGAGGGATATCACTAATATCAGTTCCTTAGTAACACTTCGTGATAAATCTGGGAATATTTTAAAAAGAGAATTTATGTCTATTTCAGAGCCTAAATCTTATTCTTTAAACCTTGATTCAATGTTAAAAGATCATTATTCCAAAAATGATTTTTTGGGATCATTAGAAATTGAATTCTTCTCTACATCTGATATGGTTTATCCTTTTCCAGCTGTAGTATTGAATTATTTTAATGATGAATTCAATACATGTGTACACACAACAGGAAGAATTTATAATGATTTTGAAGATTTGATTGAAAATGAAAAATTTTCAGTTCCTGAATCTGGTTTTGATATTCATTCCGACAAAAACTTATCATCATTTTTAGCATTTGTCAACGGGCCAAAAATTAATGACAATGGAATTATTGATTTTACTTTAACAAATCATGAATCAAAAAAATTGTCTGGAACCTTTTCAATTGGCAAAATAAATTCATATGAAACTGTCTTCTTGAATTTTTCAGAATATATCCCAAAACTAAATGAATTTTTAGAAGGGAAATCTGGTTCTATTTCTTTAAAACATAATTTTACAGGTTTTTATCCTAGATTCCTTGTTGGAACCATTCAAACATCTTTTCCTTCAGTAAGTTTCACTCATAGTTATTATGATTGTACATCATGTGATTCTGCATCTGATTATTGGGATCGAATAAGTGATGATTACTACGATAGCTCTCTTTACATACCCTTATTTACAAAAAATAACCGGTTCACTGAATTAATTATATATCCAAATCTGTCTCCTTCACAACTTAGTCTACAAATTGATTTGTACGATGATGAGGGACATATTTTAAATTCTTTTTCTAATTATATGATAATTGATAGCTCCAAGTCAAAATTAACAAAAATTAATTTTAACGAATTACTTTCTGAATCTAAATTATCTTCTAAAAAAGTTTTTTGCGCTCATATTATTACCAATTCTCAAGATAGAAAAATCCCCACACGTATGAAATTTGGTTTGAATATAGGTGTCAAAAATCAAAAATCACAAATTCCGTGTAATATTTGTTTTAATTCTAAATTAGGAAATCCTCTCATTGAAAATAAACCTGGTTCTTTCCATTGGTGCCCAATTTTTACAAATGATACATCAATTATAACCATTGGAAATTTTTCTCCAAAAAAATCATATTCTAAACCTGCTCAAATCATAATCAACTTTTATCGTGAACAAGACTCTGAAACCTTACAAAAAACAATCAAAATTCCACCTAATGGAGAATACCGTTTCATAATGGAAGAAAATGATGATGTAAAATCATTTCTTAATGATTCCAATGGGTGGATTACTTTCAAATCTGATAATCCTTTCATTCAGGGTTACTACTTTAATTTTCATTTATCTGGTTCTGTTGCAGGTGATCATTGGTTTTAGGCATATTTAATTTTTAAAAATTAAATATGTTTTTTAATAAAAACAATTTATTGATCACAATGTCCAAAGATGAACACAATAAAATTGCAAAAGTAGAAAATTTAATTTGGGAGATTGCAGAAATATTACAACCAAACATTATAATTGAAAATTCAAAAATACAAGAAGCAAAACAAACTTTACTATTGATTTTTAAAGAATAAAATCATGAAAATAGGTTTTAGTTCAAATGCTTTTATAAAAACCACACTTTATTATGGAATAAAAAAATTATCTGAATTTGGATATGATGGAATAGAAATAGTTCTTGACTCACCTCATGCATTTTTACCCTTGACAAATGAAGAGGTATCTAAAATTCAAAATTCTCTCAAAGAAAATCATCTTGAAATATCGAACTTAAATTCAAATACTGTTTCTGGATTTGACTCTTACAACAAATCTCCTTTTGAGCCATCTCTTTCAAATAAAAACGAAAACCTACGTAATTGGAGAATTTCATATACTAAAAAAGCAATTGATCTTGCATCTCGGATCAATTCCCCTTCAATTTCAATAACTTCTGGTCTCATGAACAAATCAAATCAAATTGATGAGTTTGACTTTTTTAAAAATTCTTTAAAACTTTTAGCCGAATATGCTGAACAAAAAAATATTTTATTGGGGATAGAATATGAGCCTGGACTTTTAGTTAACAATTCTGAAGATCTTTGGGATTTAATTTCAAATGATTTTAAAAATATTGGACTAAATCTAGATACTTGTCATGCTGCAGTTCTTAATGAAGATATTTCTAAAATTATTCAAAAATTCAAGAAAAAAATTTTTCATACTCATATCAGTGATTGTAAAAATAATGTACATTTTCATCTAATTCCTGGTTTGGGAGAGATTAATTTTCAAGAAATCTATATCTCGTTAAAAAAAGTGAATTATTCTGGATATTTAACTGCCGAATTATATCCTTATTCTGAATTTCCTGAAGAAGCAGCATCAAAGGCTTTTATCTATTTAACAAATCTGACTAAATGAATTGAACTTCGTTGATCCTCATATACACATGTATTCTAGAACTACTGATGATTATGAAAAAATGGCTTTAGCTGGAATTAGAACAGTCATAGAACCGTCATTTTGGTTGGGTCAAGAACGTACATCTCCTGACACGTTAGTTGATTACTGGGAATATATTATCACTTTTGAAAAAAATCGTGCATCACAATTTGGAATTGATCACTATTGCGCTATATCAATAAATCCAAAAGAAGCAAATAATAAAAAATTTGCAGAGAAATCATTACTTCTAATCGAAGATTATCTTCAAAGAGAAAATGTTGTAGCCTTAGGTGAAATTGGCTTTGATTTAATTTCCATTCAAGAAGAAGAAATTTTTAGAAAACAATTACTATTGGCAGATAAATTAAAAATTCCTGTTATTATACACACTCCTCATATCAATAAACTTGAAGGCACAAAGAAAACTTTTGAAATAATTGAAGAAACTCAAGTTGAACAATCAAGAATAATTGTAGATCATAATAATGAAGATACTATAGAATTATCTTTGTCCTATGATGTTCATTCTGGAATTACTGTTTATCCTAATACAAAACTGAGTCCTTTCCGTGCAGTAAACATTCTAAAGAAATTTGGAACTAATCGAATTTTGATTAATAGTTCTGCAGATTGGGGCATATCTGATCCTCTAAGTGTGCCTAAAATGGCTCTTGAAATGGAATCACACGGGTTTTCAGAAAATGAAATCACAAAAGTACTGTTTGATAACCCTAACTCTTTTTTTAAACAATCAAAAAACTATAATCCTCTGAAATAAAATGAAATTTGCATTTAGTTCAAATGCTTATCGAAATTATAGTATTGAAGAATGTATTGATTCAATTAATTTAGCAGGATATGATGCAATTGAAATAATGTGTGATGCTCCTCATGCTTTTCCTCCACTTTCAGATGAAAAAATTCACTCCATAAAAAATTCACTCAAAAAAAATTCCATGTCCATTTCTAATCTAAATGGCTTTATGATGAATGCAATAGAAGACTTTCATCATCCATCATGGATTGAAGAATCTAAAAATTATAGAGACAAACGAATTGAACATACAAGAAATTGCCTTAAATTGGCAAATCAATTAGGTGTAAATTCTGTTTCCACAGAACCTGGAGGACCAAAAACAAATCTAACCCATGAAAAAGAATTGGAACTTTTTCAACATGGTTTGCTTGAAGTTTTGCCTTTAGCAGAAGAATTAAAAATACATTTGCTTATAGAACCAGAACCCGGATTGTTACTTGAAACGTCAAATCAATTTAAAAATTTTATCAAAACACTTGATTCTGAATATCTTGGATTAAATTTTGATATTGGACATTTTTTTTGTGTAAATGAAGATCCAGCAGAATTGATTATTGAATTACAAGACTATATTCAACATATTCATCTTGAGGATATAGATTCTCATAGAAAACATCATCACCTAATTCCAGGACATGGAGTAATTGATTTTAAAGAAATTTTTAATTCCATAGATTCCATTAACTATAATGGATTTGTTACTGTAGAACTTTACCCTTATCAAAATAATCCTCAAAAAGCTGCTGTTGACTCTATGACATTCATAAAATCTATACTTGAAAATGTTTAAAGACTATTTACAACTGGTTAGAATTCCCGGCATTTTTACTGCATTTAGCAATGTTCTGATTGGTCATTTTTCCCCATTATCCATCACTGAAGTCATTTCTTTTCCATTCCTTCTTCTAACTTCAGGCATGTTATTCTGTTCTGGTATGATTTTTAATGATTATTTTGATCTAAAAATTGATAAAAAAGAACGCCCTAACAGACCATTACCATCTGGAAAAATACCAAAACAAAATGCACTATTTCTTGGAATTATTTTTGTAATACTTGCAAATTTCTTTGCATTCGTTGTTGGATATTATTCATTAGTTATTTCATTAATTATGACTGCTGTGATAATTTCTTACAATTATAAACTAAAATTTATTTCATTTCTAGGAATTATCAACCTTTCATTGATTCGATTTCTAAATGTATTGCTAGGCTTTTCAATAATCTCTATTTCTTTTGAAATTATTCAATATGCAATTCCTATAGGAATTCTTGTAGGGGGAATTAGTATATTAGCAAGAAATGAAGTTGATTCAACTACACATATTTCTAAAAAATTAAATAAAATTTTCATTTTAATTACAATCGGTTATGTTTTTCTTTTAATAATAAATAATTTTCAAATAACGTCCTTAATTTTTCTAGGATTATTTTCTGCGATTTCATTATATGTATCCTATGAGAAAAGAGTTCAGAAACAAATTACATTTCAATTGCTTTCAATTATTTTATTAGATGCTACTATAATTTCCACTTTTACTTCATTTCATACCCCTATTTTGATATCTTTGCTAATTATTCCTGCATATTTTATTACAAAAAAATTATACTTGACATGATTTCTATGGGTTTATTTCTATCCACTTCTCATAAAAATTGTGAAAAAATTAATTGTTTTAGATATTGTTGGTTTATCTAAAAAACAATTTGAAAAATTAAAACCAAAAAATATTTCTAATATTTTGGAAAACGGTTCATATGGATCATTTGAGCCTTCTTTTCCTGCTGTAACATGTAGTGTTCAGGCATCAATATTTTCTGGAACTTTTCCTTCAAAGCATGGCATAATTGCTAATGGTTATTATGATGAAATCCTTAAACAGATATCTTTTTGGGAACAGTCATCAAATTTAGTACATTCGCCTAGAATCTGGGATTTATTAAAAAAAAACAATCCTAATTTTATCTCTGGATTACTATTTTTACAAAATTCCCTTTACGCAAATTCTAATATAGTAATTACTCCAAAACCGATTCATCTTGATAATAAGATGATTATGTGGTGTTATTCTAAACCTGAAAATTTTTATGAAAAAATCACTCAATCCATAGGAAATTTTGATCTTAGATCTTACTGGGGTCCACTATCATCCATAAAATCTAGTCAATGGATTATTGAATCAGCTAAAAAAACAATCCAATACTACTCTCCTGATCTTCTAGTTGCATATCTCCCACATCTTGATTATGCTTCACAAAAGTTTGGACCTGATAGTAATGAATTCAAAGAAAGTGTGTTAGAATTGGATAATTTGATAGGTGATTTTTTGCTATTTCTAAATCAAGAATTTCAAGATACATATGAAATCATGATTTTATCTGAATATAGTTTTAATAATGTAAATAAATCAACTTCCCCGAATTTACTTTTACGACAACATGGATTACTCTCAACTAGAAGAATAGAAGAAAAAGATTACATTGATTATGAATTTAGTAAAGCATTTGCAATGGTTGATCATCAGATTGCACATGTTTACATTAAATCTGGTTATGAAGATGAAGTATATTCAATTCTTAACAAAGAAAATTTGGGAACAATTTTAGATGTTAAATCACAACAACAATACAAAATTAATCATCCAAAAAGTGGAAATTTAATTTTATGTTCAGAAATCAATTCATGGTTTGATTACTATTGGTGGGATGATATCAAATATGCTCCAGATTTTACATTCAATGTTGACATTCATAGAAAGCCTGGATATGACCCTTTAGAATTATTTTTTGATTTTAAAACTAAACAAATTAGTCATGATACATCATTGATTAAGGGTTCTCATGGATTAATTTCTAAAATTGAAGATGATTTACCCCTTATTGGTACATCATTTAATTCAGACATTAATAAAAAAATATCTGTTATTCAAATTAAAGACACTATTCAGACTTTTTTCAATAAATGAATTAATAATCAGTAGAAACAATTACTTTGATTCTATTTTTGCCCTCTCTAGCAATGTTTATTGCTTTTTCCGCGTCTTCAAATTTTATATCATGAGTAATGAATTTATTTAAATTAATCTTATTTTTCGAAATAAATTCCATTGATTTTATGAAATCGTTATTTGATGCTGAGTAACTAGTAATAATTTTGATTTCTTTAGAGTATATTGTTGAAAGATCAACTCTAATTGTAGAATTTGACCTAGGTTCTCCAAAAAATAGAATCGTTCCCCCCTTTTTTACTATATTTATTGCAGTATTAAGACATGATAAATCTGGATTTGCAATAATACAAAGATCAACTCCTTCTATTTTCTCAGGTGTTGCATCGTTAACATTTACAAATCTGTTTCCAAAATTTTCTTTTTTTCCAAAATCCTTTCTAAATTCATCATCATCTACAATTATTGTTTTTATTTTTTTGAAATTAGCAATAATTGAATGAAATATACCTATCGTACCAAATCCAAATATGATAACTGAATCACTTTTTATATTTTCCATTTTATTCCAAGCTCTTAAACAACATGCAAGTGGTTCGATTAGTGTTGCTTCATTAAATGACATATTTTTTGGAATTTTAAATATTCCACCTTTTTTTATAATCCAACTTGATACTTTAAAATTTTCAGCTAGTCCACAAGGTTCAATTTCTTCTGTAAATTTTTCACACATGGTTTCATTTCCATGTAAACAAAAATGACATTGTTCACATGGACAATGATGGTTTACTACTACTTTGTCATCTACTTTCCAATTTTTAACATTCTTTCCTATTTTCGAAATTATTCCTGAAATTTCATGACCTATCTTTTTTGTAGGTTTAGATGAATTCTCAAAAATATTCCCAATATCCGTTCCACATATTCCACATGCTTTTAATTTTATTATGATTTCATCATTACCACATATCAATTCAGGGTATTTTTTTATTTTAGGCAAATTTGATTCAATAGAAACTTTTTTCATATAATTCATTTTTTAATCATCTATAAATTTTGAATTGATTAGTCCTAAAAAATACTATTTGAATTTGCACCATCAAAGTTTATTGTAACCCCTGAAAGATATTTTATTTTGTTTTCAATTATGGATTTTACAAAATTCCCAATCTCTTCAGGCTCGCCAAGTCTCCTCATGGGCAATGTCTTTTCAAATTCTCGTATATTCTCAATTAATTCCTGAGTTCTATCTGTGTTGATTGGACCTGGCGCAATGTTGATGCAACTGATATTTTTTCCTGCATATTCTTTACTTAACACCTTGAAAACTTCAGCAAATGCAGCACGGTATGCTGAAGATATTATCAATTTTGCATTTGGTTCTTTGATCACACTAGAACTAATCAAAAAGATGTATCCTCCATCATTAATTTTGATTTTCTGTAAAATGGTGACAAATCCCAGAAATAGCTGATTGTGGTATAGTTTCCAATCTTCTTCTGTAATAGTCAAGAAAGGTTTTGGTGCAGGCCCTCCTGTGTTTAAAACAAGAATGTCTGTTTCATTATGTTTTTCTAAAAATTTTCCAACACTGTCTAAATTTGATGTATCAATATCGTTTTTTGATGCTGCAAAAACATCAATATCTATTGATTTTAATGAATCCGAAATTGCTTTTCCTATTCCGCGGGAACCTCCAAGAACAACTGCACTAGTCATAATATTTTAAAAAACTCTTGATAATTAAATTTCTTTGATCTCTGTTATAACACCTAACACTGAATCCATCTGAATTATCGCCTTTTTCTCATCCCATCCTAACGCGACATACCAATCCCCTGCATCATCATGATACTTTGTTTCCAATGTTTTGATGTCTTCTGGCTTTACATCATATTTTTTTGCAATGCCTGAAATTGCAAGTGCAATTGCCTCTTTTTCCTTTTCTAGGCGTCTCTTCATCAATCCTATACCTGGACTCATAATCAGACTAGATCGTCTCATTTAATATAGTTAATTCATAAAATTACCTATCATGTTGAACTTTTCCAATGATACTCTTACAATATTTCAAATAATCCAATAATATTATACAAACAAAATGAAACTGATTCAAAAATTATCCAATTTGACGCTTGCAAAATCTAGCACGCTTGTTTCACTTGCATCAATTTTAGCAGTAATTGGTCCTATTGTGATTGTTTCAGCGGGATTTTGGGATGCCATATCTCATATCCAAAAAGAACCTGAATTTTTCTGGAGCCCTTCCCATGTTGTAGTATACTTTGGAGTTTCCATGACTAGCTGTGCAGCAATTATGGGTGGCATACTAGTAATTAGAAAATCAGTTCGTGGTTCTCTAAAAACTGGAATCAAACTGGTAATTTTAGGATCTGTCTTACAGATTGTTTCAGGCTTTGGTGATTCTTTGTCTCATGATGTTTTTGGAATTGATGGATTAATTTCCTGGTCGCATCAACCACTAGAATTAGGCCTAGTACTTGCATCATTGGGGGCAGTATTGATATTAAAAAATAGAGAGCATACAAGACTCAAAATATTTCTGCCCTTCTCGATTATAGCATTTTTATTTTTTACAACTTGGCTGATTTTTAATCTAGTGTTATTCTTTGGACATACAATCCAATGTATACAAATCTATGAGATATTCTCCTCTGGCTGTTCTATATTGTAATTTTTTATCTTCAAATATGATACTATCATAATTGCAAGAGCGCCAGCAAGTATCATTATTCCTGATGGAACCATTTTTTGAGAGTTTGTATTTCCAAATTCTATTTGTAACTCAATTGGGTTTTTTGCAATATTTGTAATTTTTATTGTATGCTCTCCATTTTCACTAAAATCAAAATATCCTACTGACATCTTTGTCTGAATCATTTGTTCTTGAATCACATTGTCTTTTGTATCTAAAATCTGAACAAACACTTCTTCTCCTGAAAATTCAGGCATGTGTAATTTGAAATATCCAATATCTGCACCTGAAAATTCTTGTATTGTCTGAAAAGAGCTTGATTCTTTGAGAGTTATTGCATCATATTTTTTTTCAGTCTCATCAAAAATAATTGCTGTCCAAACTATTCCTACTATAATCAATACCAATCCAATTTTGAATGGAGATATCTTCAATTCACCATGCTGAGAAATTATTTACTTTATAAGATAATCTAAAGGGCTCGGAGGGCTTCGATCCCTCGACCTAGCGGTTCGAAGCCGCTCGCACTATCCAGACTGTGCAACGAGTCCAAACAAGTAAGATTTTAACGGGTGTAAATATCTGTCTAGATACTTTGAAGGTATCAAAAAAAGTTGTTGGAGTAGAATATGCAATTAGAGATATCGTACTTGCTGCTAGAAAAGTAGAACAAAGAGGAATGCAAGTTGATTATCTCAACATTGGTGATCCTGTCCAGTTTGGATTTCAACCTCCAAATAATGTAAAACAAGCTTTGATTGATGCAATTAACAGAGGTGATAATTTCTATTCTACATCTGAAGGTCTCTTAGAATTAAGACAAGAGATTGCTAAAAAAGAAAATGTAAAAGGACTCTCAATTGGGGCTGATGACATTCTAATCACTAATGGAGTTTCAGAAGGACTCGATATGGTGATTTCATCTATTGTTGAAGAAGGAGATGAGGTATTGCTTCCAGGACCTTACTACCCTCCATATGCTTCATACGTTAGATTGCATGGTGGTGTTCCCGTAGAGTTTGCAGTTGATCTGAATAATTCAACTCCTGATATCGAAGATATAAAATCCAAAGTCACATCAAAGACTGTAGCTATATGTCTAATCAGTCCAAACAATCCAACAGGTGTCGTGTTTAATGAAAAGGCACTCAAAGAACTAGTAAATATTGCAAATCAGCACAATCTCTACATTATCTGTGATGAGATTTATGATCAAATAGTATTTGATGAAAAATTTGTAGGAATTGGCAAAGTTGCAGGAGACTCTCCAGTTATTGTTCTAAATGGATTCTCCAAAGTACATCTAATGTCTGGTTGGAGAATAGGGTACATTGCATTTAATCAATCGCCGCAACTTGAGCAATTACGTGAACATCTTCCAAAATTAGCTAGAGTGAGAATTGCAACCAGTCTTCCTGTACAATATGCAGCTTTGGAATCTCTTCGCGGACCTCAGGATTACATTGGTAAATTTGTTTCAGAAATGAAGAAACATAGAGACTTTGTTGTTAAACGACTAAATGAAATACCTGGATTGTCATGTCCGAACCCAAAGGGATCATTTTACGCATTTCCAAAAATTGAAGATAATAGATTCGGAACTGACAAGGAGTTTGTTACAAAATTGTTGGAAGAAAAGGGCGTGCTTACTGTTCATGGTTCTGGATTTGGAGAGAAATACGGCAGTGGACATTTCAGACTAGTGTATCTTCCTGATCTGAAAATATTAGATTCAGCAATGAATAAAATTGAAGAATTTGTAACTAGTAATTCCAAACTGTAACTTTATCTGGAATTATCTCAATAATACAATCAGTATCCTCTAGTAATTCTTTTGCTGACTTGTTATCAAGTGTCTTAAAATATCGCAAAAGAATCTTTTTTGCAATTGATTTGACTTTGGAATTTTCTAAAATTAGATTGGCATTTCCTTGCCCCATCACTCCGTAGATATTTGGAGCACTAATCCCTACATCCACACAAAATGAAACTCTGTTGTTTTCTTTGATATTTTTGATTTTTTGCCTGCTTGTGTTTGTCCCAATATAGAATTTTTTAGTACTATATCGATACCAAACTGGTGAGATATGAGGGGTTTTGTTCTTGCCTATTGTAGCTAAATGTAATATTTTCTGCTCTGATAGGAATTCATCTTTTTTGTTCATGTTTTCTAAATCCTAATGCTATCATAAAAAGTCCAAAACATATCATTGCTACTGAAACTTTTTCGTTTGTAAATTCAGCATTAAACAAAAAATCTACCACAAAATCTATTCCCCAAATCAATAATTGTTGAACAAGAACTATTCCTCCCATCACGCAAAACAGCACACCTATGGCTGTAAACCAATTCCTGCCCCGTCTATAATACTCGTGACTCATGATAAATGAGACTTAGATAATTTTGATGCCCGGATTCTTTATCTTGTTTCTAATCATTGCATTGAGCAACAACGGAGTAGACATCTCTGCAAGATATGATAATTCGATTGGCCCCAAGTATATCGATCTTAATCCTTTGATTTGATCAATCAAGCTGTTTACAACTGTAACTGATTCCATGTCATCTCCACAAACAAAGATATCGTAATCTAGTTCTAGAGTTGGATTGACAAGTTTTTTTTCGGAAATTACATGAAATGCTGAAACAAGTTTTGATTTATCTTTCATATGTTCTGAGACAAGTTTGTATGAGAATGGCTTGTTTTCTTTAATTGAAACACATTCAAATCCTACATCTGTTTTTGTCATTGGTACAATTGGTGATACCACAACACAACTGTCTTTGACTTTTGATAAAATTCCAGAACATACAGAATCAATATTCTCATATGGGATTGATAAAATTAAAACATCACTTTCTTTTGCAACTGAAACATTATCATTTCCTGTAATTGATCCTTTGATTTCTCCAAATGCTTCTTTTGCCAAGTTTGTATATTCTACAGCTGATTCTGATGCTCTTGCAGCATCTCTAGAGCCAACTATTACATCATTGTTTTGTGACCATCTCAAAGCAAATCCTTTGCCCATTCCACCAGTTCCGCCGATAATTCCTATTTTCATGATTTATCTATCTGACAATGTTATTATTATCTTTATTTGAAAATCGATCAAATTGGGACAGATTATCTTCCTTAGACATGGACAAGCCAAAAATAACACTGAAAGAATTCTAGCTGGACGAACAGAAGGTGTCCCATTAACTGAAACTGGAATCAAACAAGCAGAACATACTGCTGAATTACTTGAACACATGAATGTCTCAGCAATTTATTCCAGTCCTATTCAAAGAGCAAAGCACACTGCTGAAATTGTTGGAAAACATAATTCAATTGATGTAACAATTGATGATCGTCTAATTGAACTTGATATGGGAAAATTTACTGGAATGCCTTATGATCAGATCTTTACCAGCCATGGTAATGTCTTTATGAAATTCTATAACGGCGAATTGGAAATTGCTCACAACGGAGTAGAAACATTTGATCAAGTCAAAAAACGAGTTTTAGGAATAGTAAATCATGTAATTGAAAAGCATCCTGATGAAAATGTCGTTCTAGTAACTCACATGGATCCAATAAAGGCAATGCTTTCAACAATTGTCGATTTATCTGCCACTAATCTCTTTGAATTAATCATTGCAAATGCTTCTCTTAACATCTTTAGGGAAAAAGAACAAAAATTCTCCCTTTCAGGACTTAATGTAATGCATCCTTCTCGATTCGATCAGGGTTGGTAGCTAATAATCCTGAAAACCCTTAAATAGAAATTGTAGGCCACGTCATTCAATCACTATGAAGAAATTCGTTGGGTTATTCTTGGTATTGGGCGGTTTAATGTTAATTCCAGCTGTAGACTTGGTATTTGCTGCTGGTGATGAGCCTGGTGAATATCTTGATCGTAGAGTGGTTATTTGGAATTTATTTTATAGATTAATGACAGTCGGATTTACTGTTGGTGCAGTAGTATCTGGTACAATTATTTGGCAAGTTTGGAGATTTAGGGAATCTCATCCTAAAGCTAAACCAACTCCATATGAGGGCACGGACTGGTAATCATGGGTGGACACTCTAACTGGCCTGAATGGATCTACACTGGTGTTGTAGTGGCTTTGATGTGCTGGGTAGGTGCTGAAGCTTGGGAAGCAGAACGACTAGTTGAACATACCCCAGAGGATGCTGAAACAATTATTGTAACTGGCCAGCAATGGTACTGGACTTTTGAACATGAAGATGGAACTAAAGAAATTGGTGAACTGCATGTAGATGTTGGCAAAGCTTACAAATTTGAAATTCACTCTACAGACGTTAATCACTCTTTTAATATTCACGATTATGTTGTTTTGATGGATGCAATTCCTGGTAGAGTAAACACAGTGTGGTTTGCTCCAACTGATGCAGGAGAACATGACATTCAATGCAGAGAATACTGTGGATTGATTCACTATAACATGAGAGCAAAATTAATTGTGGAGGATCCATCTTGACAACGCTTTTATCACAACTTTCATTGGTAAACACTGAGGAGATTAACCAATGGTTCTAGAATTACAAAAGCCACGTCCAATTTGGCAAATTATGTTTTCAACACATCATACTGATGTCGGTTTACTATACCTGATCACATCACTAGGATTCTTGTTCTTAGGTGGAGCATTAGCACTTGCAATCAGAGCAGAGTTGTTCTTACCAGGAGCACAAATTATTGGTGATGCAATGACCTTTAACAGAATTTTTACAGTTCACGGTACAACATTGATCTTCTTGTTTATCATTCCATTTGCATCTGCAGTTGGTAACTACTATGTTCCAATTATGGTTAGATACAAAGACATGGCATATCCAAAACTCAATGCAATCGCATTTTGGATGATTCCACCAGGTGGAGCACTCATTTGGTTAGGATTTGCAGACTTTACTTGGTATGCAACACCACCATACTCTATCATCAGTGCTCCTGGCCCTGCTGCCGATATGTGGATTTTTGGACTAAAGATTTTAGGTATTTCATCTGTATTAGGTGCAATCAACTTTATCGTTACAATTCTCAAATGCAAACACCCTGACATGTCAATTGGACAAGTTCCATTGTTGGCATGGTCTTTCCTATCATCATCTTTGATTATCCTTGTTGCAATTCCAACATTTGCAGCAGCTCTCTTAATGTTACTAACTGACAGACTCGGTGTAAGTGGATTCTTCAATCCTGCAATGGGAGGAGATCCAATTGCATATGCACACTTGTTCTGGTTTACATTCCATCCTGAGGTGTATGTACTTGTTATTCCAGCAATCGGTATGATGTATGAAATCATTCCAAGATTTTCAAGAAAACCAATTTACAGCTATAACTCTGGTGTCTTTGCATTTGTTTTACTATCTATTGTCGGTTTCTCATCGTGGGCACACCACATGTATGCAACCGGAATGTCATTTACTGAAAAAACTGTATTTATGGTAGGAACATTAGCAGCAGTTCCAGCATCTGCCATGCACGTATTCAACTTTGTCGCAACAATGTGGAATGGCAGAATTAAATTCTTAACCCCAATGATGTGGTCCGTTGGTGGAATTGCATTATTCTTCTCTGCAGGAGCTGGGGGTGTTGCAAATGCCGCTATGCCATTAGACTTTACTACACACGATACTTACTGGGTTGTAGGTCACTTCCATCTCTTTGTGATGGGTACAATCGCATTTGGTTCAATTGGATTCTTCTACTACATGTTCCCATACGTAACTGGTAGAATGTACAATGAGACAATGGGTAAGATTCACTTTATCATGACCTTTGTTGGTACAGTACTAGTATTCTTTACACAGCACGTACTTGGTTTGTATGGAATGCCAAGAAGAATTTTCGATTATCCGCCAATCCCAGAATGGATTGCTATGAACCAAATTGCAACAGTTGGTGCAATGATTATTGGTGTCAGTATGGCAATATTCTTAGTAAACATGATTTACAGTTCTGCAAGAGGAAAACCCGCAAATACCGAAGATCCATTTGGAGTCGGTGGGAAATACTATTATCCATTTGAGGCAAAGAATCCATCACATTAGGAGATTTATGAAATGAGTCACGATAATTCCCAAATTTACAGAACAACACCAGCTAGAACTGGAAAAATGATGATTATCATGTTGGGTATTTGCATTGTTGGTGGAGCAATCTTCTTTGGAATGTGGGACTATTGGATATCAGAACCGGCCCCAGTTGTAGCAATGATGGCTGGAGATTCTGCATCAGCAGGTCCAGCAGCACATACTGGTGATACAATCATGGCCACACTTTCATTTATTGAATCATCAGACTTTAGGACTTTGGCATTTAATGCATTACCAGGAGATCCTGATAACAATCCAACAATCAACATGGAAGTTGGAGATAAAGTAGTCTTTAATGTAAATAATGCAGGAAAATCATTCCATGCATTTGGTGTTACTGCAGAAACTGAAGGATTTGGAGGAATTATTCCAGGAAGTGAAGTTGCATCTGCATCAAATCCACAAAAACCAGGCGATGCTGGAACATCCGAGTTTGTTGCAGGCGAAGAAGGAGTTTATTATTACATTTGTACAGTTCCAGGCCATAGAGAACAAGGAATGGTAGGTAAAATCATTGTAGGTGATGTTTCAGTTGAAGAAGAGGTTATGAAAGCCGCACCAGAACCAGAGGTTCTAGAAGAAGTAAAGGCACCAGAACCAGAGGTAATGAAAGAAGTTGCAGTATCAGAACCAGTAGCATACGATGGAGTGATATCTCTACCAGAAGGTTCTGGAGTTCCTGGATGTGATGAAACAAACGAATGTTACATCCCATACCATGTTACAGTTTCAGCAGGTCAAGAAATTACTTGGTCAAATGATGATTCAGCAGCTCACACAGTTACAAGTGGAACACCAGCAGGTGGTCCTGATGGAATATTTGATAGTAGTTTGTTTATGGCCGGTGGCACATTCTCAGTTACATTAAATGAAGCAGGTGAATACCCTTACTTTTGTATGGTACATCCATGGATGATCGGTATTGTTACAGTAAACTAGTAGAGAAATTTTGGCCATTCAATATCTAGCATTAGCAACAATGATTGTTTTGTATTCATTGATGTTTATTGGTGGATATATTTCAGCAGCTGGCCTTGGCTTGACTTGTCCTGAATGGCCTCTATGTCCTAATGGAATAATGCCCTCTGAAGAATATCTTATTGAATGGATTCATAGAACAGTTGCTGCAACTACTGGGGTATTGATTATTGCCACCATGGTTGCAAGTTTAATCAACAAAAATTCCGACTCAAAAATAAAAATTACTAGTTCCCTTGCAACAGGTTTGGTAATTACCCAGATTACACTAGGAGCTCTAGTCATTGACACAAAACTACATGCAGTACTAGTTGCAATTCATTTGGGAATTGGAATATGGCTATTTGCTATGGTGTTGTTAACTGTGATATTTGCATTTAGAATTGCAAAGTCTTCTAAGACAATCACTGCTTAGATTTTTTTAGAATTTTTGGCAAGTAAATATACAACATTACACCTACAAATACCAGGGCACCTGTAGTAATTGCACCGATGAATATTACTCCAAATGGACTTTGTGTTCCCATGTTAAATGTATAAGTCAAAATTCCGTCAGTTCCTTCCATATCATACAAATCAACTTTGACAATATGATTTCCTATATTCCTCCAAACGTAATCGAAATCCCAGTGGGATCCCTCTACTGAGGTAGGTGGAATGGCATCTACTTGTTGATCATGATAAAATACTCTGATCCCCATTGTAAAACGATCTACTTCTTCATACTCAAATCCTTTAGTGACTTTGATGAGAAATTGAGATGGCTCATCGATTTGTGGAAATTCTGGGGCTGTGGCCACTTGGACCCTATAATTGCCATTTGACTGCTCAGCAGAATTAAACATGGAATGTGCATATGCTGAACTAAATCCTGAAAATGATGAAAATATCAAAATAAAGATCAAAAAACCTGATCGCTTTTTAGTCATTCAATTTCCTATGTGCTATGGATGAATATATTGTAAGTCTATTTCCTTAGGAAAATCTTCAAAACCTTTAAATCCTTATTGGCAAGAAACTCAATCGTTGACCCTCGTTACAAAATCAATCAATATCAAAACACCTGTAGAGAATGTTTTCACCTACTTTGCAAGACCAGAACATGTTTCTGATCAAATCAAAAATGACACTGTAGGCATGACAGTCGTTCCTATGGATATCAAGGAAGGAATGGGTGTTGGTACAACCTTTAGAGTTATCGGTGACTTTAGCGGAAAACGTTTAGAGTGGGATTGTGAAACAACTGAATTCATCAGAAATGAGAAAATCACTGCCAAACAAATTGAAGGTCCTTTCAAGAACTGGCAAATTACCAACGAATTCAAAGCATTAGGTAATAATCTCACAAGAGTAACCATGTCAGTAGATTATGAGATGCCATTTGGTCCTTTGGGAGCAATTTTGGATAAAGCAAAGTTTGCAAAATCAGCTGAGAAAGGAATGGAAACTGCTCTATACAACGTTAGAGGACTACTAGAAGGAAACGGTTCAATTCCAGTATACATCACACTAGATGCATACCAAAAACTTCTAGCCGAAAAGAAAAAGATGAACGATGTTCCAGTTTCAACTGCACTTACAGCAATTATTGAAAAGTACAATGAAATTGAAGCTAAAGCACAAAACTAAAAATTTTCATTTATTTTAAAATCTTAAGATTAATAACAACTCTAGGCTTATCCATTTTGGTGGGTCTATGGCGCAGCCAGGTAGCGCACCGGACTCTTAATCCGGTTGTCAAGGGTCCGAATCCCTTTAGACCCGCTTTTTAATTCTGAAATAAATTTTTAGATTTGATAATACTGAATTATTTTTCAAGCTTTGATCTGATTGTATTTTTTTACAAGAGCAAGCAATTCGTTTACTCCCAATGGTTTTGAGATAATCTTGAAAATCTTGTTGAAGAAAAAACCCAACAAGTATTAAAATCTGAGCGATTATCCGCAATTGGAGAATTATCTGGACGACTAGCGCATGACTTGAGAAATCCTTTATCTGTAATGAAAATGTCTGTAGATCTGATTAAGCAAAGTCCTTCTGATTTAAAAATATCTGATCCAAAAATAACAAAACGGATTGATCTAATCGAAAAGAGTATCGATAGAATTTCACATCAAGTTAGCGATGTTTTGGGTTATGTCAGACTATCTCCATTAAAATTGACAACTGTTTCACTCTATGATTCTATTAGTAACTCTTTGAAAAAAATAAACATTCCATCTGATATTCAAGTGAATTTTCCTCAAAATGATGTTCAAATTGAATGTGATGTCATAAAACTTGATGCAGTTTTTATCAATCTGATAATTAATTCAATACAGGAATTACATCAAGGAGGCAATATCTCGATTGAAATTTCAGAAAAAGATAATGTGGCAATTTTAAAATTCATAGATTCAGGAAAAGGAATTCCTGATGAAGAGTTATCTAAAATATTTGAGCCTCTTTTTACTACCAAACAAAAAGGAACTGGATTAGGTTTGGCAAGCTGTAAAAATATTATTGAACAACATGGAGGAGAAATCAGCGTAACAAACAATCCTACAACTTTTACTATAATGCTGCCAAAAACATCAGTCAAACGTAAAAAATAGATAAAATTACAATTTTTTTAATAACGTGAATCTGGGCTTTTCAGGTTCTATATCTTCGTGCATGTCTACATTGCTAACGAATTTCACGTTATATTCAAGCCATCTTTTTTTCATATTACGAAACTTTTGATTTTCATCAATTTGTTTTTCATTTTCTTCAAACTTTTCACAATTCATAATGTATTTGCCTGCAACTCTAAACATCTCTGCAATTCCTTTTTCAAGTGTATTATCATCCAAGTAATTCATCAATCCATGCGTGAACACAAAGTCTACTGAATTATCATCAAATGGCAATTCAGTGATAGATCCTTTCTTAAAGTCTGCAATGGGTTGTTTTTCTTTTGCAATGCTTAATGCATTATCATTTAGGTCAACACCATGGATTTGAAATGTATCTGGAAATAATCTTAAATCAATTCCTGTACCGCATCCGACCTCTAGAATACTCGTACATCTCAAAGAAGTTGCTAAATCTCGAACAAATTTAGAAAATTCTTCATTATACCTTGCTTCGTTTTCGTTACAGTATTTGTTCCAAAATTCTTCATTGTAATTCATGAAATTTTTCAAACAAAGCTGTATTTGATACTAGTTGTTTAATGCTGACATTTGCATGTAACAAGTTTTGTATCAAAAGTACAATCATGAGGTCCATCTGATTTCCCTTGGGTAGGAATCTCTTTCATACAATCACCATGACGGCCTTTTCTGCAAAACCAGCATATTTCTTGTGTATCCCCAGTTTCACATGAATCCATATTTTCTAGTCTATCTTGTGGGTAAAAAACCTCATGGAGTTTAGATAAATGTCAACCATGGCAAGAATCTTTCATCTTTTCCCATCACTACATCTGAAAATGACTTTTGCAATGCTTTGGTGATGCTTCCCATTTTTCCATTCCCAATCTTTATTTTGTCAATTTGAGTTACAGATTTTACTTCAGCTGCTGTTCCTGTCATGAAAATTTCATCTGCGTTATAAAGATCGTCTCTCTCTAGATCACGTTCAATTACAAATCCTCCGTTCTCCTCAATCATTTGTATTATGCTATCTCTAGTGATTCCTTCCAATCCTCCTGCTGAAAGAGGTGGTGTTTGAATAATGTCATCTTTGATTATGAAAATATTCTCTGCGCTACCTTCTGCAACTTTGCCGTGATAGTTTAGCATTATTGCTTCATCATATCCGTTATCTAATGCCTCCATTCTTGCAAGAGCTGCATTTGCATAGTTTGATGCAGCTTTTGCTTGCATTGGTTGGGATCTTGAATCAATTTTTGTCCAACTTGATATTTTACATTTTGCTCCTGAAAATTTACCTGCCTTTGATTCTCCCATCTTCCATTCCCAACATGAAATTGAAACATCTACGCTATTGGTAGTGGGTGTCAATCCCATTGTTCCATATCCGTAATATGCTAATGGTCTAATGTATGATTCTTTGAGCCCTCCCGCTTTTACAGTTTGAATGATGGCATCTGAAATTACTTTTTTTGAGAATTGCATTTTCATTGAATATAGTTTAGCAGATTTGAAAAATCGATCAACATGTTCAGGCAATCTAAAAATTGCTGATCCATTAGGTGTGTCATAACATCTGATCCCTTCAAAAATTGATGTTGAATAATGTAAGGCATGAGTTAATACGTGAACTTTGGCATCTTTGAATGGGACTAGCTTTCCATTCATCCATATTTTTCCAATCTCTTGCATAGGAGAGCAAAAAAACAATGCTAATTTAAAGAATTATCTTTTTTTGTTCTTAAAGCATCTCAAACTTCATATCTCATTAATCATTAATTCAAGTATGGAGTGGACTTTGGGTTTTGCTGGTATTGTATGTCTTGTTGTAGGCTTGGTTGGTCAGGCATTTGAAATGAGAAAAATTCGTCTGACTGCATACAAAGATGAGGATCTAGGCTCTGCCAATATTTTCATGAATAAGAAAAATTTCAAGTGGTATGTCATACTAGGAATAGGAATCGTTTTGTGGTTCGCAGCTGAGCGTATGTGAATGGATCTATATAGATCAGCTCTAAATACTATGAATTGTAACCAATAATATCGCGTGTTTTGGGTAACGCCGGACTAACTCTAGATAAAGGTCCAAGAACAAACCCATGATGGCGCTTACAGGTGAAAGCCCGTAACGCCACTTTTACATTAAATAAAATTAATCTTTGAAATTTCTTGGTGTACTGCTTTGATAGCTTTTGTGATGTTGTCATGTGAATCTTCTACAACGATGATTATTCGTGATGTTTCTTCCTGTGCATCCATATTCAAAATATTTAATCCTGATTCACCAATCTTTGCACTGGTTCTAGAAGCTACTTGCTGAACCCTCCACATCTCATCTCCAATCAATGTAATGACTCCCCTGTTGTATGTAATTGTGGCAAGTGAATCAAATGCTAAAAGATATTTCTCATTTCTCTTAACATATTCACCATCTAAGAATAATATTCTGGAGAATTCTATCCCGTCTTTTGTAAATGGTGACAATATGACAAATTCACTGTAATGTTTGTCTTTTTCCAAAGATGTCAATAATTTCTGAATTGAGTTTGTCTCAATTCTAAATATTGCACAATTCTCTTTTCCTGTTACTATTTTTATTGGATGTCCTTTTTGCTGTTGAAGATTTCTTTTAATTGTAGTAATTTTTTCAGGATTTTTCATATTTGTAATTGTAATTGGCATGTCTACGCCATTTTCTACAATCTCTTTAATTGCAATAGGATCTAAAATTTTCATTCCAAACATTCCTGCCAATCTTGCTTCATTATATGATAATTGAATTACTTCTCTCAATTCAGAATCTACTACTTTTGGATCTGCAGAAACTACTGCACTGTCTTTTTCAAAATCTATGCTGGTTTCATATTTTTTATGAAACAATATGCCTAAATCAGCTGCTGTTCTATCTGAACCTCCACGCTCATATGTTGTAGTTATACCATCAACTGTTTTACCGATAAATCCCCCGATTGTTACTACTTGATTGTTTTCTACCAATTCTGCTATTTTGTCCATTCTTTCTCTAGATTCTGCTGAGAGAAAATTTGTAAATTCTATATTATGATCAGTTATTATTGGCCAATCATCAAATTCCACTGCTTCTGTTTTGATATCATTGCTTCTTAGAATGTAGGCCATTACATGCGACATCAAAATTTCCCCTGAAAATGCTAATGCCCTTGAGCGTACTTCATTGACAAATTCTTTATTGTTAAATGCCTCATCAAGTGCTTTTTGTGCCTTTTCTAGGTGAAAGTCAATTGTTTTCTTACATTCTTCTCTATTGTTTTCATCGACCATTTCTAGAATTTTTTGATAAGTTGTTCTCACAACATCTAAAGATGGTTTTATTCCATTTTCCGCATTTTTACCCTGTTCTAAAATGACATCAGTCAATGAACGCTTTTTTTCATTATGAATTGTTAAAGGGGCAGAAAAAACTGCAATTACTTTTGAATCTACTCTTAAATCTGAAATCCTTTGAATAATTCTTGGAATTGTCTCACCATTTCTACCTATAGCACTACCGCCAAATTTGGCAACTATTAGATTAGTCATGGTACTTTATCAAAACCAAATGGCCTTCTATTAAGCATTAGGTTGTTAATCTGTCAATTTCTGAATAATTTCAGCTGCAACTTTGGCACCGTTTACATTTACCTGATTTCTTTTGGCCTCTAATTTTTCCAAAATCAATTCTTCTAATCTGTTTATGTCTTCGAATTCAAATCCTTCTTCTCTGGCATTGTCTTCTTGTTCAAAATGCCTTTTGATTGGTATGAATATTGCAGGAGTTCCATATGCTTTTGCCTCATCTATAGTTGATTTTCCTGCTAATGAAATAAGCAAATCTGCTGCAAAAATTAATTCATGTAAATTATCAACAAATCCCAAATTTTTCACATTGTCAAATTTTTTACTTATTGCTGGACCTGAGACTAAAACCACATCAATGTCTTGATTGATTTTTGAAATGTCTTTTATTGCTTTTTCAATTAGAAACAACCCTGCATCAGTTCCTCCTATGGAAATAATTATTGTCTTTTTCTCAAAAGAAAATTTTTTCCTCAACTCTTCTCTAGAGTTATTAGTCTCTCTAACAATAGGTCCAACTCTCTTAATATTGTTTTGATCATTGCCTATTTCAGGAATAATTACCATGTCACATTTTTTGATAATGTCTTGCATTGATTTGTTCATCTTTTTTTCTATAAATGATGCAATTCCTTTAGTAAAGTGAGTTTCTAAGATATCTGTAACTAGTACTGTTGGAATTTTCATTTTTTGTGCTATGATGAGCGATGCAAAATCTTCATCACTAATAACTAAATTCGGTCTGTCTTTATGCAGAATTTTATCTGAGATATTTTTACAGTCTCTATAATATTGATAATAATTCCATAGCCATTTTGCAGGACTCTTTAAAGATCCATTCTCAATAATAAATGAAGGAGGATTGTATGCATCTTGTACATTGTAATTTAATTTTTTTAGAATTTTTGCAGCGCCACTTCCTGAAACAAAATTTGTTGAAATATTTTCAAAGTTATTCACAATTGCAATATCTCGAGTCACATGACCTAAACCAATTGGACTGGAAAAAAAACTGAAAACATCCATGATTTTCCTAGTTTTTTATCAAATTTCTAGATTTTCTCTTGTCTGAAAGTTTAAATGGATTTTAACAAGGTAGGTTTCTGGGCTCATAGTCCAGGTCGGTTATGACGTCGCCCTTACACGGCGAAGATCCGGGGTTCAAATCCCCGTGGGCCCATTTTTGTTCCTAATTTGTTGGATTCATCAAGGCAGCACGTTCTTTTGTTTTTTGATCAACTAAAGCACTAACACGCTGGCCTGGTTCTGCGTTACAATCTCCTATATTTACTGCATAACCGTCCATGGTTTCAGCGATACATCCGTCATTTGTAACTGCAATTACTTTTACAATCTCCATTTTTTCTACCGGTGCAGTATAGAACATCAAATAAGCAAAAAGCAGACCTGCTCCAAGTGCAATCACACCAGCTATGATTAATGTGGAATTTTTTCCTGATTTTTTATCTGATCGATTATTTCCCATTGACATAATATTACTACGTGAAAACTACATAAAAACACACGCTATATCTTCAAAGATGATTTTTATCAAAAATTTATTGAAATTACCCTATCTTACAACAACTTTTACTTTGTAGACCTCTTGCAATCCACCAAATAGAAAAAATCAATACTCCTACTGAAATGAATTTCAATTCCAATCCTTGCATTGGAAACAATGACAGTCCTCCAACTGCACCTAGAATTACGGCTAAAGGTGCTGTACATGCAGGACATCCTGGAGTAAATGCAGCAAATGCTCCTCCAAACAATGCAGAAGAATTTGATTTTACAGAATTCATCATTTTCATCCTCTTTATTTTAAAAGCCATCATTGCAAAATTGATTCCAGCTAAAGCAGAAACTGTAATGGTTAGTCCAACTGATGTAAGAATGTAAAATGGCATTATTTCCATTGTAGTGCTAAGATGAGAAGGTAGCATTGACATTGTCAAAAAGTAATAGATTATTCCTAATCCTGTGCCACTAATTATTGCAATACCAGCATATTTTCTTGTAGTTAGGACATTTGAAATTAACTGTGATTTACTTACCAAGTAGAATTACTTACCGTTCATCATATTTTAACTATATTTGATTAACCAAAGATTATTAGCCATAATTATCACTGATAAAATATGACTGAATTCTCTTCTGAAGAAAAAACAATCCTTGTTCAATATGGGATTAAAAAATATGAAAATGAAGAAACAATCTTTGAAAAATTAAAAACAATATTACCCGAAAAAGATATTCAGAGAAATATTGATACTCTTTTAGGAACCCAACGAGTTAGGCGAATTGGTCCTGAAAACCTTCAAAACAATGAGAGTCATACAGAATTACCAGATCTTCCAGAACACCTCAAATCTATAATTGATGATCTCTAGTTTGAAAAATTCTTAAACTCCTATAATGCATGATATTGATATGAACAAAGTAATTTTATTTTCAGGCGTCTTGACTTTGATTTTCGTTCTAGGACTATCAACTGATTCATCTTTTGCACATCCACATCCAGGTCATATTCTCATTAACGGCCATACACATGAACCTCAAACTGAAATCATTCCTCTGAATGGAAATATTGTACTTGAAAAATCAACTATCTTTTTCCATGTTTCTGAAAAAAATACATTGCCTTGGGCATTTGTTGAAGGAAATGTAGCAAATCATGTTGAAGGATATCCTGTAATCATTCAAATTTTCAAAGAAAATGATGCAGTTCACTTTGCCCAAACAAATGTCGAACAAGATGGTGATTATGAGTATAAATTCAGAGTTTTGAATTCTGAAAATGGCGTTACAAGTAAAATCTTTGATGGCGATTATCTAGTTAAAATTTTCAAGGTAGTCTACGTTAACCAAGAAAATTCAATTTAGAATCCACGCAATCCTTGTGGTCGTACAATCTCTGGATGCTGTTTCATCCATTCCACTTTTTCTAACATTTCTTGCTTATCCTGTGGGAATGTCCCCTTTACTGTATATGCATTAGAACCATGATTTACCCTGAAGATAATTTCATCTTTAGTTTCAATCTGTTTAATTAGATCATACAGTTCTTCTAATGATTCATCGTCATTAATTCTAACAAATTCCCCATCATATTTGTCAATGAACTCTTGCTTGATTCCATTTTCTAAATACAGTGTTAATGCACCAACATAATTTGGTGAACATGCACTGAGCACTTCTGCAGTTCCTTTGATGTGTTCTTTAGAATATTTTTTTCCACCCAGTCCCAAGATTACCATGCAAGACATTACATATCCTGCATCTTTAGCTTTGTTAACAGCTTTGATGATGGTTTTTGCAACGGCTCCTTTTGTTACTTTTTTCAAGACAATGTCTGAACCACTTTCAATTCCCAGATAAAACATATCCAAACCTGCTTCATTCATTTGCTTTAATTCCTCAGGTGTTTTCTTTAGAATGTTCATTGGCATTGCATAACAAGAAATTCTCTCAATGTTTTGAAATTTTTCTCTAATGTATTTTACAATTTTAATCATATATTCTGAATCAATGTTAAGTGCATCACCGTCTGCAAGAAATACACGTTTTGTATCTGGCAAGTATCCTGCCATCATGTCAATCTCTGCTTTCACATCTTCCCATGGTCTTTCAGAATACTCTTTTGATCTATACATATCACAAAATGAACACTCGTTAAATGAACAACCAAGAGTTACTTGAAAAATCAGTGATCTAGCTTCAGATGGAGGTCTATACAACGGGGCATCATAATTTAGCATCATTTTTTAATTCATACAAATTTGTCTGATTTGTTTTTTATACTTTCTATTTTCTTCTATCCCAGAATACCTTTTAGTAGTAAATTGGAAGAAATTTCATAAATCATGGTCAATGATACTGATGCAAAACGACTTTTGTGGTTTGTATTTGCAGGTTCACGAGGTGGGCTGAATCGTTTAAAAATTATTTCAAAATTAAAGGAAAATCCGTATAATACTAATCAACTAGCAAAAGAATTAGGTCTTGATTACAAGGCAATTCAACATCACATTAAGGTTCTAGAAAAAAATAACATGATAAGCAAAGTAGGAGAAAAATACAACGTGAACTATTTTATCTCAACTTTTCTTGAAGTAAATATGGAGACATTTGAAGAAATTGAAGGAAAACTGGATAAAAGTAAATAAAAGCTCAATAGGTGTTTTACACTAAATGGAATCTACTTCTCTAGTTTTGTCTATTGTTTCAATTGCAAATATGGGAATTTTAGGAATTCTTATCTGCATATTTGGAAAAATGTATGGAAAGACAAGAGCACAGCTTCCATTAGGTATGATTGTTGTTGCAGGAATGCTCTTCTTACATAATGTCATTGGTGCATTTGCTTATTTTTCTATGGAAGAGATTTTCTCGCATGAAATTTTCCCATACATGTTAGGAGTAGGAATTGCTGAGCTGGCAGGATTGATTATATTTTTGAAAATCACATTGGACTAATCTTAGTTTATTTGTAACAAATTATATCTCAATACGTGTTTCAAGAATACCTAAAATTAAACAAAAATGTTCTTGTGGCATTTTTTGCATCGATTATCATTTCAGCTATTATTGCTCAAGTCTTATCTGATCAAGACGATATTCTTAATACAACATATACCACAATTGCAGATTACGTAGTCTATTTTTCAGTTTTTAGTTTTTTATTTTATATTGATAATAAAAAAAAATATCTGCTTGATTCTGGTAAAACTGATACTGCAAAATTAAAGCATGATCTAAAAAAATTAATCACTTCTCTAGGAATTGCTGAGGTTGTATATACTGTAACAAGATGGGTATTGCAATATTATTTTTTAACTATAAACTACGATCCATATATGGCATCTATTGTATCTCAAGGAATGTCTACAATTATTTACATGGTAGTTCTAAATCTAACTGTAAAGATAACGAGGTTGTATAAAGATGGGAATTAATATTTACGTTGATGGTTCTGGTGGAACAGATAGTGGGTATGGATATTTTGTTAAAGAAACAGGTGAGTCTTTTTATGAAAAAAAACCTAATCTCACTAACAATCAGGCAGAATATCTGGCAATAATTTCTGCACTAAACAAGTATGTTGATTCAGATGAGGAGATTACAATTTACAGTGATTCTAAAAATACAGTAAACCAATTGAATCATGAATTTGCAATAAATAATGAAGAATTGAGAAAATTGGCACGAGAAGCATGGGAAATTATGGGCAAATGTTCAAATTTATCCATTCTTTGGATTCCTAGAAAAGAAAATTTGGCAGGAAAAATGTTGGGAAGCTAAAACAAGAGATCAGAAATTTCTATGAATAACTTTATTATACAAAATCCTTAGATTCAAAATATCATGGCAGAATCTGTCTTTTTATCTCCAAAATCAATTGCAGTGATTGGAGCATCTGACAAGAGAGGAAGTGTCGGAGCTACTATCACATCAAATATTATGAATGGTTTCAAAGGAACAGTTTTTCCAATTAGTCCATCTAGAGATACAGTATTTTACAAAAAAGCATACAAGAGTGTTTTAGATGTTCCAAAACCAATTGACCTTGCAGTCATTGTAATCAAAAATACTTTGGTTGCACCAGTTTTAGAAGAATGTGGAAAGAAAAAAGTCAAAGGCGTTATCATAATCACTGCAGGTTTTAAAGAAGTAGATGAAGAAGGAGCAAAACGTGAACAAGAAATTAAAGATATTGCTAAAAAATACAAAATCCAAATCATTGGACCAAATTGTCTTGGAGTGATGAATCTTGATCCAAAGACAATGATGAATTCAACATTTCTCAAAGTCACACCAAAGTCTGGAAAAATTGCACTTGTATCTCAGAGTGGTGCAATATGTGCTGCATTAGTTGAAGATGCAAGTGCACAAGGAATTGGCTTCTCTGCAGTTGTAAGTCTTGGAAACAAAGCTGCAATGAGTGAAGTTGATATTCTAAAGATCCTTGCAAATCACAAACAAACCAAAGTCATTGTAATGTATCTTGAAGATATGGGCAATGGCCAAGAATTTCTCAAAGTTTGTAAAAATATTACTAAAAAACTCAAAAAACCTGTCCTTGTTCTTAAATCTGGTCGTAGTCCAGAAGGTGCAAAGGCTGCAATGTCTCATACTGGAGCCTTGATGGGCTCAGATGAAATCTATGATGCTTTACTAAAACAATCAGGTGCAATTAGAGTAGATACCATGGAGGAGCTCTTTGATTATGCTACAGCATTTTCAAAACAACCACTTCCAACAGCAGGTGGTTTAGTGATTGTATCAAATGCAGGTGGACCTGCAATAATTTCTACTGATGCATGTTCAAAAGCAGGAATTAGAATGGCAAAAATTGATAGCATTCGTCCAAAGATTGATGAGGTAATTCCTCCTTGGGGAAGCTCAAGAAATCCTGTAGATATTGTAGGAGATGCTGATTTTAACAGATTCCACAATGTTTTGGACAGGGTTCTAAAACATCCAAAAGTCGGCTCTGTTATTTCCATGTGTACACCTTCTGGAACTCTCAACTATGACAAACTTGCAGAAGTAATTGTTTCTATGTCAAAGAAATACAAAAAGACAATGCTTGCAAGCCTGATGGGATTAGATGAAGGAATTACTAATAGAGAAATTTTATCCAAAGGAGATGTTCCTTATTACACATATGCTGAAGGGGCAATCAGAACTTTAGCTGCAATGATAAAATTTGCAATTTGGGTAAATACTAAAGAAGGAAAAATCACTAAATTCAAAGTCAACAAGACAAAAGCAAAAAAGATCTTTGACAAAGTCAAAAAAGAAAAGAGACCAAATCTTCTAGAAGAAGAAGGACAGGAAGTTCTGAAAGCATATGGCTTACCACTTCCACAAAGTGCTCTTGCAAAAAATGAAACAGAAGCAGTAAAGATTGCAAAAAAGATTGGATATCCTGTCGTAATGAAGATTGCATCACCACAAATCATCCACAAATCTGATGCAGGAGGAGTTAAAGTTAATCTGAATAATGATGCTGAAATTAAAGATGCATTCAAAACTATTGTAAAAAATGCCAAAAAATACAACAAGGATGCAGAGATCAAAGGTGTTTTGATTGTAGAAATGGTCAAAGGTGGCAAAGAACTCATCATTGGCTCAAAACTTGAACCTGGATTTGGTCCAGTAATTATGCTCGGAATGGGAGGAATCTACGTAGAAGTTCTAAAAGATGTAACATTCAAACTTGCTCCAGTTACCGATAAGGAGGCTGATGATATGATTGCGTCTATAAAGACTCAAAAATTGCTACAGGGAGTTAGAGGAGAAAAACCATCTGATATTGTAAAACTTTCTGAATGTATACAGAGGTTATCCCAATTAGTTTCTGACTTTAAGGAGATCAAAGAATTAGACATGAATCCTGTATTAGTCATGGAGAAAGGAAAAGGTTGTAAAATTCTAGATGTTCGAATAGGACTCTGATCGCAATTCATACCTAAAATTTTACTCTTCACAATTTAGAATATTTATACAACATAGAAATGAAGATTGTTACATGACTGATGGCGCTAAGTCAATTGTAACAGGTGATGATTACATTGAAAGTCTTAGAGGTCGCGATCTTAAAATTTACCTCTTTGGAGAATTAGTAGAAAATTATGTTGATCATCCAATTATTAGACCTTCAATTAATGCTGTTGCTGAAACTTATGATTTGGCAGTTCGTGAAGAAGCACTTGCATCAGCTAACTCATCACTATCTGGATTGAAAATTAATCGATTTTTACATATTGTAGAAAGTGCAGAAGATTTAGTTTTACAAAATAAAATGCAGAGAAAACTAGGACAAAATACTGGAACATGTTTCCAAAGATGTGTTGGGATGGATGCAATGAATGCATTACATTCTACTACATTTGAAATTGATGAAAAACATGGAACTGATTATCATAAACGATTCTTAGAATTTGTAAAGATGGTTCAGAAAGAAAATTTTGTGATTGGAGGTGCTATGACTGATCCTAAAGGTGATAGAAGTAAAGGGCCCTCAGAACAAGAAGATCCTGATCTCTTTACTAGAATTGTAAAAACCGATGAAAATGGAGTCTATGTTTCAGGTGCAAAAGCACACCAAACTGGATGTATCAACTCTCACTGGATAATTTTGATGCCAACTATTAGACTAACTGAAGAAGATAAAGACTGGGCTATTGTTGGAGCAATTCCTGCAGATGCAAAAGGTGTTACTTACATTTACGGTAGACAATCTTGTGACACAAGAAGCATGGAGGAGGGTGATATTGATGATGGTAATGCAAAATTTGGTGGACAAGAAGCTTTGATAATTTTAGATAATGTGTTTATTCCATGGGATAAGGTCTTCATGAACGGTGAATATGAATTTGCATCAATGCTTGTAGAGAGATTCACATGTTATCACAGACGTAGTTATGTATGTAAAACTGGTCTTGGTGATGTGTTAATTGGGGCAGCTGCAACTATTGCAGATTACAACGGTGTTCCAAAGGTATCTCACATTAAAGACAAAATTATTGAAATGACTCATCTCAATGAAACAATCTTTGCTGCAGGTATTGCATCATCTCATCAAGGACAGAAAATGAAATCTGGTGTTTATCTAAATGATGACATGCTTGCCCAAGTTTGTAAACACAATGTAACTAGATTTCCTTATGAAATCAGCAGATTAGCACAAGACATTGCAGGTGGATTAGTAGTTACATTACCATCTGAAAAAGACTTTAGACATCCAGAAGCTGGACCACTACTCAAAAAATACCTTGCTGGAAGAAAAGGTGTTGATGTTGAAAACAGAATGAGAATTTTAAGATTAATTGAAAATATGACCCTTGGAAGAAATGCAGTTGGATATCTTACAGAATCCATGCATGGTGCAGGTTCACCACAGGCACAAAGAATCCAAATCCAAAGACAGATGCAAATTGGTTACAAAAAGAATTTGGCAAAAAATCTGGCTGGAATTAAAAATGATATTGAAGAACCAAAAGAAAACTCTGATTACTTTAAGCGAGTCTTTAAAACAAAAGATTCTGTTTTATAACACTGGTTTTATTTTCAACTTTACAAAAAATTGTTAGTATTAGATAAGGTGTACTACTCTTGAAACTTATGATTTATCAGGATTATTTTTTAATGATTTTGACACAATGATACTACCAAACAAACAGGACGATCTATTGCACTTTTCATATGTGCATAATGTGAACCTGTTTGTCTGAAAAATTCTAAAAACTAGTATTCTTTTTCTTTCTTCTTTGGATTTTCATCTTTTTTCTTGGAATCTATTTGTTCTTCTTCAATAGATTCTTCAATGTCTTTTAATTTATCTTCAATATCGGATGTTTTTGCTAAGTCTTCAGGCCCTTCATCAGAATTTTTTTTTTCTATCTTTTCTTCAACATGCTCTGAATATTCTGAATCTTTTTCAATTTTATCAAGATCTGATAATTCTTCAATAGTATCTGGATTTTCTGAATTTAATGGATCTGTAAACGAAAGCTCTTTCTCACTCTTCTTTTTTAAGAACTGTTTTACGACCATGATTCCCACAACTATTGCAATAATTGCATAATTAATTGGAGGTTTCAGTAACTGTGTAACATATCCTACTTGTGGAAGTGTATATGCTACTTTTCCTATGTATTCTTCTTCTGTAATTGGAAAGTCAGTTCCAGGAATTGATGCAGGATTTGCATCTCCTTGGGTTCTAATTGTTTTAGGATCTTCTTGAATAATTGATGCGACTCTATGCACAATAACTCTGTTATGATCAGATGGACGATTAAAAACAATAATGTCTCCTACTTCGATATCTTCAAAGGGCTCATGACCCTGAACAATTAAGACATCATAAACTTGTAAAACTGGAATCATGCTTCCACTTGCAACAACATAAAATGGGTTCTGAGTTCCAAATGCAACTTGTAGACCAATCCATATTACTAAAACTCCGACACCGACAATTATGATGTCTTTGATAACTCCTTTTGGTACTGATCTTTTTGCCAATTATATTATCGCCTTTAGTACCATTGATTAAATTTACTGACTATCAGATCTTATTTCCACATTCTTCACAGAATTTGGAACCTTCTTTATTTCCAAATCCACAGTTGGAGCATTTTCCTGGTTGAGGTGCAGCCTCTTGAGGTTTTCCTAAAAGAACTACTTCCCCAATCTTTTTGATACTACTCCAAGGTATACTACCTTCAGTGCCATCATCTTTAGTAATTACGAGAACCATTGATTGAGTAGAATCAATTCCAACTTGTTTTGCAGTTCCTATCTTGTTTGCATTTTCATCAAATACTATTTTTCCTTCAATTGAAGTAACCGAAGTTGCTGGACTTGGTTTAGTAACTGTCTCTTGTTGAGTTGTTGCAGGTTGTGCTACTTGTTGAGATATAGTTTCTGGCTGTGGTGTATTTTGAACTTGAGGTTCTAATGGTTTTGCACTTCCAACTTCTCCTGCTTCATCTTCTTTTTTGAAGTCTCTGTATTCTGCAATTGAAGCATTACATGAATTACAAATGTATTGACCTCGCTCTGCAAGAATTAGATTTTCTGCAACTTCCTCATTTGGATTTTCATATTCAATTTTTGGAGGACCTTCAAATTCTTTCTCACAAGTGTTGCAAAAGTGTTTAGTTATTTTATCTGGATCTAATCTTCCAATTGGTGCTAAAAACAGATCTGGACCACCTAGGTTTCCTTTCATTTGTTGTTCATCTGTAACAGTAGCCATTACATAGCCTCCAGATCCTCGTAATTTTTTAAGTCTAAGTTCTGAACTCATATCTCAGATTTACCAAAACGTCATTTAAGTATATATCAAAATTAATTTTACTACAAAAAATACGGTGTAAATTCTGGTGAACGTTTTTAGGTATGTGTAATAAAATAATGTTAGAATGGCTGTAACACAAATTTCAGATGCAAAATCATGGGAAGTAGATGTCATAAATTCTGACATTCCTGTATTTGTAGACTTTTGGGCCGAATGGTGTGGTCCATGTAGAATGGTAGGTCCAGTAGTTGAAGAACTGGCAGCTGACTATGATGGCAAAGTAAAATTTGTCAAGGTTAATGTTGATGAAGCCAATGAATTGGCATCAAAATACAATGTCTTTAGTATTCCAACTTTAATCCTATTAAACAAAGGTGAAATAGTTAGCCAACAAGTGGGTGCCGCATCTAAAGAATCATACCAAGGTATGATTGATAGAGCACTTGCATAATTCCAAACACACGTTTTTCTCTTTTTTGATCCTAAAGTAATTAATATTCCAAAAACAGAGTGAGATTATGTCATTTGGAGAAGTAGATACACTGAACATGCTCTTTGATAAACTACAGAGTTTGTTTGATGAGTCTCAAGGATACTATGAATCATTTCTAGATACAAATAACATGTACAAAAAAGGTCAACTTAGTGACAAAGAATTCTTTCAAAAATTAGGTGATTATACTGTTGCATATTCTGCATTGGAATTTTTAGCAATCAAAGTAATCTTTGAATTAAAAAAATCAATAGGGACTGGTTCTGGAAATACCCAATCTCCTGGTTTGATGCCTGGAATGGGTCAACCTGGAATGATGGCAGGTGGAATGGGACAACCACCAAGAGCTGGAACTGCACAAAATCCAATAGGAGGAGGCCCACCTGGAATTGTATCTGCAAAAGAAGCATTTGGAGATGTTGGAACATTACCCTCTCCTGATCCATCTTTAATGCCAAGACAAACAATGCCACCACAAAGTGGAAATGGATGTTCTTCATGTGGTGCTCCACTTAGAGCTGGTGCAAAGTTTTGTACAAAATGTGGCACTAAAGCATAAAACTAGTGATTAAAAATTATTTTTCTATTCTTGTGTTGTTCCACATTCAGGACAGAATTTTGCTGTAGCTGAAAGACTAGTGCCACATTCAGAACAAAACTTTCCACTTGAAATTTGTTCATTGTATGCATTTCCAACAAGAGCTGAACTTTTTACTGCGCCTGATGGTACATATGTTTCATCATCAATTAAGACCGGTTCAAAGTCTTGCTCTACCAAATATGTCATCATTCTTGGAATTCCTTTCCCTTCGTTTTTTGGATCTGGAACCGAATCTCCTAACCAAAAAGCAAATCTCATTAGAGTTAATTCTGGTGTAGAGAATGCTAAAGTATGCTTTGACATGTAATCTTGTGCAGCTTTTTTCCCGTCAAAACCTTCCATACTGATTCTATTTTTTTATTTATGTATAATAGTTTCTGGAAAAGTGGACCGGGAGGGAATCGCACCCTCGACATCCTCGTTGCGAACGAGGCATTATACTCCTAAACCACCGGCCCCAGAATATCTCTTTTCTGTTGTTCTTTTATTCATTTTCTCAAGAAAGTTGACTAAATTCTATATTTCACAGAAGCAATGATTGAGGCATACAGTAGTCTAGTCATTGAACAAACAATAGAGAAATTGCTTAAGAGGAATTCGTAGAAATCATTAGATTAAATCATCCTGACAATTTTAATACCTGTTTCCAAGTCAAAACAGGTTTTTCTGTATGAACTTAAGCATAATATTTGTCTCAACGCATAATAGCCTCAATTTCATAAAATTTACAGATGACTATTGATACTGTAATCACTGACTCACATGTTATCCTTCCTCAGGGAATGGTTGAGAAAAATATCTTAATTGATGAAGGAAAAATTGTAGGATTTACAACTGATACACCTGCATGTGATCATAAAATCAATGGGGCAGGACTAGTTTCGATTCCAGGACCAATTGACACTCATGTTCATTACGGAGTTTATTCTCCAATTAATGAAGCTGCAAAAACTGAGTCTCATGCTGCAGCAATAGGTGGTATTACTACAATGATGCGCATGTTAAGACTTGGTGATCCTTTCTCTAGTTCTTTACAGTCTCAACTTGATTCTGCATCTGAAAATCATTATGTTGATTATACAATACACGCTTCTGTCTTTACTACACAGCAAATCAATGAGATGAATCTGTGTGTTGAAAAGGGAATCACATCTTTTAAAATTTACATGAATCTTGGCGGTGAAGTTGGACATGTATACATGGATATGCCACCAAATTCCCAAAACCTTGTTGCAGCTCAAGTTGATGTTACAGATGAAATTGTCGAACAAACTGTAAAGACTGCAGCTGAGCTTGGTTGTCCTGTATTAGTTCATGCTGAAGACTATGAGTCATGTGGGTGTGGAATTAAAACCGCAAAAGAAAAACATCAGGATGGATTATCTGCATGGTCTTCTAGCCGTTCTCCTGAATTTGAAGCTAAAGCAATCAAAACAGTTTCAAAATTTGGCAGAGACTATGATTGTGTAATTTATTTTGTTCACATTGGTTCAGAACGTGCACTAAAACAAATTGAAGAAGAGAAAAAACTTGGAACAAAAATCTTCGTTGAAACATGTCCTCATTATCTGACGCTCTCTTATGAGAAACAATCTGGCTATCTTGCAAAGGTAATGCCTCCAATCAGGACAGAAAATGATCGAAAGGCTGTATGGGATGCACTATCTCACAACAAAATTGACACAATAGGCACTGATCATGTTGCAAATCAACTCAAACTCAAGTTAGGGGGAGATGATGTATGGAGTGCCCTAGCTGGATTCCCTGGAATAGGCACGGTAATTCCTATTTTGCTTAATGATGGTGTTAATCAAAATAGAATAACCTTGGAACAATTTGTACGATTTACCAGCCAAAATGCCGCTCAAATATTCGGGATGTATCCTCAAAAAGGAACATTGGAAAAAGATTCTGATGCAGATGTGGTCATGTTGGATTTGAAAAAAGAAAAAATTGTTACCTCAGATTTGTTTGGTAGCTTCTCTGATTATATTGTATATGAAGGAAGAAATCTAAAAGGATGGCCTGTAAAAACAATTGTTAGGGGAGAACTGGTCGCTGATAACTTTGAAGTGATTGGCAAACTTGGTCATGGTAAACTAGTTGAAAGAAAAATTAACTTGTTTTCAAAATAATTCACTTTGATTTTCACGATTACTTTTTAAGTGAAAAACTCTGATTGTTCATATTGCAACTAAAGTTTCTGTTTCTCTTAACTATGATTTTCACAATTACTATAAGTTCTACATATTTTGAAACGTCTCTTGCTCAAGAAATGTCTCCACATCAACAGTGGAAAAAATTTGCAGATCTTGATATGATCACTTGTAAACCTGGATATTTGTTGTTACAAAAAAGTAATGGAAATCCTTCATGTGTTATGCCATCAACATATTTGAAATTAGTTGATAGAGGGTATGGCCATCACAATCAACAATTTTTGGAAAAACATCCTGAAATGATGAATAATCTAAAAGATGCGATAGCATCAAACAAGAATATGATGTTTCATTGGCATGAAATGATGCAAAATGATTCTACCCTGGTAAGTAATACAATGGTTGATTGGGTATCTCAAATGCATGGTAATCCTGAATTATTAAAAAATATGTTAGGTCCTATGACTAGTGATCCCGAATTACGTGAAAAAATGATTCAAATCATGAAAAATCACTCACATATGGAAACAATGATGAAACAGAATTCAAAATGGATGGATTCAGTCCATGATTCAATGATGGGTTCTGGAATGGGACAAGGAATGCATCATTCTCAATGTGCTTGGTGCCCTGATTATGAAGAACATTCTATTTCACATTCAATGAATTCTGACAAAATTGATTCACACTTTATGGGGTTTTCAAATTCTAATAGAATGATGGATATGATGCATCACATGTGGATTAATCCTGAAATGGTTCAAGATATGCATACTATGATGCTTGAAGATCCTTCCCACATGGCAATGATGTCCAATCAATTGATGGAACCCATGCTAAATGCAGTAATGGATGATCCAATGTTAAGAGATCAAATGATGGAATTAATGTTAGAACATCAAGATTTCATGAATACAATTAGACATGATAATCCTGATTCAGAAAACTAATCTAAAATCAAAAATGAAAACACACCAAGTGTTTTAATTATAAAAAAGACATTATACTAGATGGGAAAATTTCAAACTGAAAAAAAATATCACACTGCAATAAATGATTTAATTATTCATCTGAAAAATTCAAAATTTCTAACTGATGATCGTGTAGAATCTGCATTAAGAAACATTCCAAGACATGAATTTGTTCCAAAATCAGAACTAGATTATGCATATAACAACGAACCTCTCCCAATCATGAAGAATCAAACCATTTCTCAACCTGGAGTTGTTGCAAGAATGACAGAATGGTTGGATGTAAAAGATGGACAAAAAATTTTAGAAATTGGCACTGGTTCAGGCTGGCAGAGTGCAATTCTTTCTTACTTGGTAGGAAAGGGAGATGTTTATTCTATTGAGCGACATCCAGAACTAGTAAGATTCGCACAAGAAAATCTGAAAAAACTAAACATTGACAACGTACATGTAATTTTAGGCGATGGCAGTCTTGGATATTCTGAAGCATCGCCCTATGATAGAATCATAATAACTGCTGCGTGTTCTGAAATTCCTATGCCTTTACTTGATCAACTAAAGGAAAATGGGCTCATAATTGCACCTGTTGGTGATTCTTCCCAGTCATTAGTTTTGTTACAAAAAACCTCTCAAGGAATAGTTGAGATTAAAAATCATTCAAAATATGTTTTTGTTCCATTACATGGTAAATTTGGAAAAAAGTAAACACAGTTTTAAACAAATTTGATAGATCCATAACCTACAACTGATTCTGTATCTCCTGATACATCACCACTTGTTGCATAACTTAGTAGTTCGCCTTTTTTTGCGCCGAGATTTTTACATGCAATCATCGTTGATGCAATTGCACCATATCCACATGCAGTTACTTTTCTTTCATTTAATACTTGATAGAATCTTTCTAAATTCATTTCTAAAATTGGTTCTATCAATGCTTTGTCTTGTTGATGTGCAAAAGAATTTTCCTCATAATGTGTAAAATCTGATGATGCAACAATTATTGCATTTTTCTTTTCTACAATTCTTGAAACTGCATTTCCAACATCTATTGCAGTACTCATGTTTTGTGATCGTAAAATTATGGGAAGAATCTGAAAATCATTTGAAAGAATTTCTTGCAACATTGGAATTTGTACTTCTAAACTATGATCTTGGGAATGAGAATACTCGTCAATTTCAATGAAATTTGATATTTCAACTATCTCTTTTGCGGAATCTGAATCCACTTGAACCATTCCCAAAGGAGTTTTCCATTGTGCATCTGTCATTGTGGCTACGTCTTTCCCTACTCCAAAATGATTCGGTCCAATAATGATTACAAGTTTTGGATTTTGTGATGCAATTGATTTGTAAGAATGACATGCAGTAGGACCTGAATAGATATATCCTGCGTGAGGGCAAACTATTCCAAAAATTTTTTCATTTGATGTACTAGGCTTGCTACCTGGGCCATATTCATGTTCAATACACTGTTTTATCATATTCCTCAACTCTGTGCTTGTTCCAGGGTAAAACTGCCCTGCAACTACTGGCTCTCTGATCATTGCCTTGTTTTGTTTATTATTTTATAAAAAATCATCAGATGATTCTCTGATGATGTTTCCATTAGGCGTCTCTTCTTTGAAAATTACACCTTCAAATTTTGAGATTTTAGTATCCATATCTTTCCATGCCTCTTTGTCTAGTCCAGCTTTCTGGCATGTGTATTCAAGAAATTCTTCAACATTCCAACCATATTCAGTTGGAACCTGTGGTAATAGCAAACCTGACGAGCATGAATTCTCTACAATCAATCCATCTCTACCGACTTTAATCTCTTTGAGATAATCCTTGAACTGTTCTACTTTGATTTCAACAGGCGGAGTAAGAACTGTGACTTCAAAAGTAATCTTGTCTATTTCATCAGAACTCACTGGGCTAAATCGTGTATCTTGAGTCGCAGCAGATATTGCAGCATCAATTAATCCGTCAGATAATTTTTTTACTGGAATTGGATATCCTATACATCCTCTTAACGAATCTTGTTTGTTTAATGTAACAAATACACCTGAACTAAAATTAAATTTGGAATTAAATTCATCATCATCAATCTTTGAATTATTTTTTAAAAATTCTGTAACTGCTCTTCGAGCAAATTTTACTAGTTCTTCTCCATCAGCATCAGAAAATTTCTTTGATTCCCTCATACTTGTTAAATATGTTAAAACACAATAAAAAACATTGACGGAAATACTGGGAAAAGAAGCAGAACTTTATGAGACATTGCCTAATGATAAGGTAAAATGTACTGCTTGTGCTAGATATTGTGAGATTGGCAAAGGCCAAATCGGTTTATGTGGAATTAGAGGAAATGAAAATGGTAAACTGCAACTATATGCGTATGGTAAAGTAATTTCAGGCCACGTTGACCCTATTGAAAAAAAACCACTAATTCACTATTATCCTGGCAGTAAGGTGTACTCTATTGCAACAACTGGATGCAATTGGCTCTGCAGATATTGTCAAAATTCTGATATCAGCCAGCGTAGAACAGTTGAGGGAATTGATATGACTCCTGATGATGTTGCAAATACTGCAGTCAAATATGGCGCACATGGAATTGCATACACCTACAATGAACCATCTATCTTCATCGAGTTTGCACGTGATTGTGGACTAGCTGCAAGAAAAAAAGGACTGTTCAATGTTTTTGTCTCAAATGGATATGATACTCCTGAATCAGTTTCAATGATGAATGAATTTCTTGATGGAATTACTGTCGATTTTAAGGGAAATGCGGAAAAAGAATTTACTAGAAAATTTATTGGAGTCCCTGATCCACAGCCAATCTTTGACACTCTATTAGAAATTAGGGATAAAACAAAAATCCATGTAGAAATTACTAACTTGATCGTACCCAAAGTAGGTGATGATTTAGAACATGCAAGAAAACTTTCAAAATTCATTTATGATGAATTTGGGCCTGAAATGCCAATTCATTTTTTGAGATTTCACCCTGATTATAAAATGATGGAGTATCCTAGTACTCCTGTTGAAACTTTGGAAAAACACTATCAAGTTGCAAAGGATGTTGGGTTAAAGTATGTGTATTTAGGAAATGTTCCTGGCCACAAATGGGAGCATACGTATTGTTCTGAATGCAATAAGATAGTTGTTAATCGTTATGGATTCAGCATTAGAGAATGGCATCTTGATAAGAAAAATTGCTGTGAGTATTGTGGAAATAAAATCCCCATAGAGGACAAATTACAAGAAGGTTACAAACAAGATCGTTTTCAGTTTGTTTCTTAGTAAAAAATCAAAAAAAAAATCACTGTACTTTTACAGGTTTTTTCTTTTGTGGAGTAGTTGGCTTATTCTTTGGAAGAGTAACATCTAAAACTCCATCAGTAAGTTTTGCTTTTACTTTTCCAGGAATTACTTTTTCAGATAATGGTATGGTCTGATAATATGACATACTGTGTCTTTCTTTTCGTAAGTAATTCTTTTTCTTCTCTTCCTCCTTATGTTCACCAGTCACTTCAATTGAATTGTCTGTTACATTGAGATTGATTTCATTTTTTTTCAATCCAGGCATATTCATCTTCATTCTAAACTGGTTCCCTTCATCAATTATGTCACATCCAGTTTCATGCAATTTTGGAAATGGTGAAAAATCTATTCTTGGAAATGAAGAAAATGATTTTTCTAAATCTTTTCTAAAATTATCAAAAACACTGTCAAATTCAGAAAAACTTGACTTTGCTGGTGTTGATGCAACTTTTTTTACAGGTTTTTTTGCCATGCAAATAATAAGTCATAAATTATTTCAATGATTGCCTTATTCTCAGAATTGACAACATCCGATTTATTTTTCAAGGAATTTTACAATAATAAGTCATGGTAGGTGACAATTTCTGTCATTGTGGCTCTTGTGGTCATGAAAAAATTGATGAATGTTATTCTAAACAATGTGGTTGTTGCCTAACTGATCATCAAGGTCCGTTTGATAAGAATAGATAATTAAAAATTAAACTTTCTATCTATACTGAATATTCTTAATTTCAAACTTGAGAAAGATAAGTGTTAATTTATATGATTTTTTTCTATTATTCACAATGAAAACAAAGTACTTTTCTTTGGTAGTTGTTGCAATTATCCTTTCAATGGTAATGATTGTTCCATCTGATATGACTCAAACTGCTGATGCCGCAAAAGCAACAGGGGTAAAAAATCAACAGTATGGACAAGCAACAAGTAACAAAGTTTGTGGTGACAGACTATGTACCGCAGAAGACTTTACAAAAGAAGGAACAAAAAAAGAGATTGCTCCAACTGGAAAATCTTCCATCAGTTCCAATTTTGCTATGAGCAAAATGGAACGTCTCTTCGAACTTCATAGAGTTCAACTTTTATCAGCATGGGATTCGATGTCTGATTCAGAAAAATCTCACATGTTGAAGATGCTTGATGAAATGTATGAGAAGATGCAGTCCATGAGTTTTGCTGATCACATGCAACACATGTCAAAGATGATGGATGGAAAACATGACATGAAATTCATGCATGATAAAAGTGGATGCTCCTGTGGAGATGGTGAACACGGATGCTCCTGTGGAGATGGTGAACACGGATGCTCCTGTGGAGATGGTGAACACGGATGCTCCTGTGGAGATGGTGAACACGGATGCTCCTGTGGAGATGGTGAAGAAGGATGTTCTTGTTCCGAAGATGGAATTTGTAATTGTGGTACAGGCTGTACTTGTGCAGCATGTAACTAATCAAATAATTCCAAAAATCTAATTTTTTCTTTTTTTACTTTGACTAAATGATTTCAAATCTGCCGTTTTCTTTGGCCTTGTAAATCACATCAGGCTTTCTAAGAAATATTCCTGATTCTAAGACTCCTGGAGTCTGTTTTATCTTTTGAGTAAGTACTTTAGGATTCTTTATTGTTCCAAAATCACAATCCAAAATTATGTTTCCATTTTCTGTAAAGAACGGATATCCTCTATCAAGTGAGCGAACCTGAGATTCCCCTCCTAGTTTTTTAATTGATTTTATAACAGAGTTTCTTGCAAGTGGATGGATTTCTACTGGAACCGTTCTTGTGAAATTTTTTACAAACTTTGTCTTGTCTGCCATCACTACAACTTTTTTTGCAAGACTAAACAAAATATTTTCTCTTAGCAATGCACCACCACCACCTTTGATTACATATTTTTGTGAATCAATTTGGTCTGCTCCATCAAATACCACATCAATGTGTTGCACTTGATCAGCTTCCACCAAAGGAATACCCCCATCTTCTGCAATTAATTTAATTTGTAACGATGTTGGAACTCCTCTAATGTTGTATCCTTTTAGTTTGATTAATTTTGCAAGCGATTTTACAAGTGCAGTTGCTGCACGACCACTACCTAATCCTATAACATAATCATCTTTTACAAATTTTAATGCATCATTTGATAATGCCTTAATGGCATCATCATATGTCAATTATTCTACCTCTGCTTGATCCAGTTTTGATAACACTTTCATGATGTCGCCTTTGATTTTGTCTAAATCATCTGCATCATCATCAAAGTCATCATCTAATGTAACTGGTTTTTCTTTTATTGGTTCTGGAAGTGCCTTGTGCTCATTAATTTTCGCAACTTCTTTTTTAATGTCAGGTTTTGACTCTAGTTTAGTTTCAGGTTTTGTTACTGATTGGACGATCTCAATTTTATCTTCAACTTTTGGCTTTGGTTGTATAATTTCTTGAATGATTTCTTCTTTTGGCTTGATTGTCTCTGTTGGGATTATTCTTGCTTGCGGCATTGGTTTTACAACTTGTTTTGTCTCTTCAAACAATGGGAACTTTGGCTCTTTTCTTGGAATATTTGTAAGAGTTGTTAATTCAAATGATTGTCTTGATCTTGTTGGTGGAATCTCAATTGGTTCCATCTTGTTTTCTTTTGGTTTATCAAAGTTGAATATTTCAGATACTCTCTGTTTTGTTTCTTGTTTTACTTCAGGATCTTTTACTTTTGGTGTCTCAACATTGGTACTTACCATCTTTGATGACAATTCATACAATCTATCATCTAGTTTTGATAATTTTTGATCCATTAATGTAATCAAACCATCACCAACTGGACCCAAGTCTGGATGATTGCTTGCTTGCTCGAGTTTTTCTAATTTAGCTAATACAATTCCTAATTGGTGTTGATATTTTAGTAACAACTTGTCTTTCTGAATTTTAGAAAATTCAGAATCTGCTTGGTATAATCTTGAAATGGTTTTAGTTAGAATATCTTTTTCAATTTTCAATGAACTGATTTGACTTTTGATGTGTGAGCTAGCTCCGAGACTGAGCAATTGATTTTTGTCTCTTGGCATTTTACGTACGGCAGCAGCTGTAGCTACGCCTGCTAATGAACTAAGAATTAAAACAATTTCTTGCATCTATGTATACCATTTAATCCAGGAATACTTTCTGCGTTTAGCCTCTGGGAATCCACAACTGGCACATTCATGGTGACGTTTGTGAAGTGAGTTCTTACCACATCTTCGACATCTAATGTGAACTTTCTTCTTTGTAAAACCACCCATAGAAGTTGTACCTTTAGTCATTGCAAATCACCTAATTCTGTGCTGGTGGAGGAGATATCATTACGACATTGTCTCCTCTAACTACAATGCTTCCGAGGCTTTTAGAATCGCCTTCAGCAGGAATTTCCTCTGAAGAATCGAGTAGCAGGTTCATGTGTTGGTCAAAACCCAGAAGATTGCCTCTAATGGTCTTGTTTCCTTTGAGTTTTATCAATACGACTTGATTGATACTCTCATCCAATACTTTTACTGCCATATCAACGGACATCAATAATCACTTATTGACTAGGATATCGAGGCGTTATATTAAATTTCCATTGGTGAAACTATGAGCTATGCCCAGTAAGGCAAGTTTGACACTTTTTTCCAAGGTTTTTGATGATTTCATCTAAAATCACTTGTCCTTCTTTCTTTGTGGCTTTTGTAGGATCTCCCCAAATTCCATTTTTGGTAGCTTTAGGAAATGATTGATTTGCCAGTTTTCCTATCTTTGCAATCTGTTGCTTTGTCATTCCATCTGTGATTAGTCCTTTTTTTGCCAAATTCATTTTGACATTTTTTGAAATAGCCAACATTAGAGATGTCTCTACAAATCCTGCATGATCAAATTCTCTTTTCATAAAATGCCAATATGATAATGGAAATACCTGCTGTTTGTTTTTTGAGATTTCCTTGAGTTTTACATCTAAATTCTTTATTGGTTTTAGATTTCCATGATGCCCATTTATTATGAAAACTTTTTTGATGTTGTTTGATAATAATGACAAGCACAAATCTGTTAGAACAGTACGTAGTGTTGATTCTCTTACACTCAAATTAAAAAACGGTGCATGCTCATATGAAACACCATAATTTAATGTAGGAAGTAAAAGATATCCATATTTCTCAGAAATTCTTTTTGCAACCTCAGTTACAATGTCTGAGTCAGTTGATATTGGTAAATGTGGACCATGTTGTTCTATTGAGCCTACAGGTATTATTGCAACTTGTTTTTTCTTTGATATTGCTTTTCTAAGAATTGGATCAAATTGAGTTTTGATATCTGTCATCTAATTCACTTATTTGATGTGAACTTTTCTCCAGCGAACTTCGAGTTTATTTTCCAAGTGCATCTTCATTGCTTTGAGTAATGTGTCTGCTTCTAGATTTTGTCCTTTTGTTTTTATTTTTTCTAATGTATCATTTGGATCTACTTTGAATGAATCTTGGAAAATTATTGGTCCTTGATCAAGGTTTTCTGTAACATAGTGTGATGTAACCCCTACAATCTTTGTACCTCTCTCATAAGCTTGTGCATAAGCTAGGGCTCCTGGAAATGCAGGAAGCAATGATGGATGGATGTTAATTATTCTATTTGGGTATCTCCAAACAAAGTTAGGACTAAGAATTCTCATGTATCTTGCAAGTGAAATTAAATCAATGTTGTATTGTTTACAAATTTTAATGATCTTCTCTTCTGCTTTATCTTGAATCTTTTCTTCTATTGCAACAAAAGGAATCTTTGCTTTTTTTGCTAGTGGTTCTAGTGTTTTTTCCGTACCTATAATTACTGAAATTTTTCCTTTCAATGATTTTGCATTTGCAATGATTGTTTCAAGGCACAGTGGCTCTTTGGTTACTAGAACAGCAATATTTTTCTGTGAATTTGTTTCGTGATGTGTACTGACATCCATTTTTTCCTTTTTAGCAAGACTTTGAATGTCTGAATCAAATTTTTTGACGTCGATTGTTTTTGAAAAAGATACTTCTAGATACATGCCGAAAAGACTCTTGATTACATTTTGATTTACTTTCTCAATGTTTCCGCCTTTGGAGAATGCAAAATTTGTAAACGTAGCTACAATTCCCTCTCTATCTTTTCCTACTACTGTAATACCAACCACTGTCTTTTTCATGACTTTGTTTGCTGAGGATTTTCTCATTATTAATCATTCACAGAAATCAAAATAATGCGGGAGGTGGGATTTGAACCCACGAAATCCTGAGATATAGGGTCCTAAGCCCTACGCCTTTGACCAGGCTGGGCGACTCCCGCAACGGATTAGCCATTAAACACAAATTTATCTATTATTGCACAATAATGTGGCAAAATTTTTTGGAACAAATGGAATTCGTGGAGTCTTTGATGAAGATTTCACATTAGAGTTTGTTCATGATATGACACTTGCAATTGGAACATATTTTCAAAAAGGACCGGTGTTAATTGGATATGATGGACGAGAATCAAGTCCTGTTATATGTAAGGTTGTGAGTTCTGCTCTTAATTCACTAGGAATTGATTGCAATGTTGCAGGACTAGTACCAACTCCTTGTTTAGAATTTGCAGTAAAGAGATTGGGATATTCTGGAGGAATTATGATTACTGCATCTCACAACCCTCCACAATACAATGGCATCAAACCTTGCGCTAAAGACGGTGTAGAGATCTCACGTGAAGATGAATTAGTAATTGAGGAAATCTATTTACAAAAAAACTGGCTAAAATCTAATTCATGGGGAATTGCTGGAACCGAAAATCATGCAATTGAAGTATATCTTAAAGGAATTATTTCACATATTGATTCTAAATTAATAGAATCTAGACATTTCAAAGTTGTTTTAGATTTGGGTAATGGTGCACAAGCAGTATCTGCACCTAACTTTTGTGAAATACTTGGATGTGAAACATTTTTAGTAAATCCTAACATCGATGGTACATTTCCAGGACGTGGATCAGAGCCAACACCACAAAATCTTTCTGAACTTTCAAAAGCTGTGCAAAAACATAACGCAGATGTAGGAATTGCATTTGATGGCGATGGAGACAGAAGTATTTTCTGTGATAACAATGGAAATATCTTGACTGGAGATAAGTCTGCACTAGTACTTACACAACATATTCTAAAGAAAAATCCAAATTCTTTAGTTGTAACTTGTTTGAATTCTGGTTCTAACATTGAAGTTTTAGCTGAGAAATTTAATTCCAAAGTTATTAGAACCAAAGTGGGAAGTGTTGAAGTCTCAAGAAAAATGGTTCCAACTGGTGCATTAATTGGATTTGAAGAAAATGGTGGTTACATGTTTGGAAAACATAATCAAGTTAGAGATGGTTGCATGACTTTGGCATTGATGCTTGACTTGTTAGCAACATCTGAAAGATCTCTTGCTGAAGAGATTGATAATTTACCTCCTTCTTTTACCACCAAAGACAAAGTCGCATGTCCTGCTCAAAAAGTCCCTGTCTTGATTGTCGCCCTAAACGAGGAATTTCCAAATGCTGACACTTCTGATGGAATCAAGATAACAGTTGATCCCAAAAACTGGGTAATGATTAGACCCAGTGGAACAGAACCTATTGTTAGAGTCTATGCAGAAGCTGAAAGTCAAGAGAAATTGGATGCTTTGATGTCTGAATATCTTGAAAAAGTCAATTCAATAATTTCCAGATAACACTTTTAAAACCAAACGCAACGATGGATAGAATGGAGAATGAACCCCTAGGGTGACGAAGTATGGGAAAATCATATTATGTTAAATTTGAGACGCCAGAAGACCTCGTAAATCCAATCTTAGAAGCCGTTAGAGTAGCATCAACTAGCGGTAAAGTCAAGAAAGGAACCAACGAAGCAACAAAGGCAATTGAACGTGGTACTAGTAAACTAATTGTAATCGCTGAAGATGTTGAACCACCAGAGGTAGTTGCCCATCTTCCAATTCTATGTGAAGAACAAGGTGCAGCATACGCATTTGTTCCAAGCAAACAGGAATTAGGCAAATCTTTAGGTATTGATATTACTTCAGCCGCTGCAGCAATTTTGGATGCAGGTGATGCACAACACATTGTAGACCAAGTTGTATCATCCATCGCTAAAATTAAAGGCGGTAAGACCCAAGAATGAGTCAAAACGCTGAAGAAGTAGTTCAATCTGAAATTATTCAAATTGTTGGTAGAACTGGCATTGCCGGTGAAGTTATTCAAGTTAGAGTTAAAGTTCTTACTGGTAAGGATAAAGGAAGAATTCTTACAAGAAACGTCAAAGGTTCTATTAGAACAGGAGAAATCCTAATGCTAAGAGAAACTGAAAGAGAAGCAAAGAAAATCAAATAGGTGTTTAGATGAGTCTTTTAGTTAAACCATGTAATTTCTGTGACAGACCTGTTGCAAAAGGATCTGGTACTATGCTTGCTAAAAATGACGGAACTGTATTATGGTTTTGTTCTGCAAAATGTAAAAAGAATGCACTAGTCTTAAAACGTGATCCAAGAAAGCTAAAATGGACAAAAAAATACGTCAAAGGCGGAATTAGAAAGAAGTAGAATTGACCGAACAATCATTATTCATTGTAAAACCAGATGCAGTAGCTAGAAATCTAGTTGGTGAAGTCATATCTAGATTTGAAAGAAAAGGCTTCAAACTTTTGAAATTAAAGATGTTTACATTTACTCAAGCACAAGCAGAAAATTTTTACGGTGTTCACAAAGACAAACCTTTCTTTGGTGAGTTGACATCATTTATCACATCTGGACCTGTAGTAGCTGCAATAATTGAAGGAAATAATGCAATTGCCACTACACGAATTATGATTGGTGCAACAAAATCATTTGAAGCAGATCCTGGTTCTATTAGAGGAGACTTTGGATTAGGGTTTAGTGAAAATATCATTCACGCATCAGATTCACAAGAAAGTTTTGATCACGAATCGAGGGTAGCATTTGAGTGATCTGATTTGCAAATTCGTCAGCCCATAGTGGCAGTTCTTGGTCACGTAGACTCTGGAAAAACCTCTCTTTTAGATAGAATTCGTGGCACAGGTGTTCAAGGCAGAGAAGCCGGTGGAATTACTCAGCATATAGGTGCAAGTTTTCTTCCAACTGAGACTATCAAAGAAATGTGTGGACCACTATACAAAAAACTAGAACAATCCGAAAACAAAGTTCCTGGAATTTTAGTTATTGATACACCAGGACACGAAGTATTCACAAATCTACGTTCCAGAGGTGGCTCTGCAGCAGATATTGCAATTCTAGTAGTTGATGTTAATCGTGGATTTCAACCACAAACAAATGAGAGTCTTAAAATTTTACAGAGTAGAAAAGTGCCATTTGTTGTTGCACTAAACAAATGTGATCAAATATCTGGATGGCGAAAGTCTGATACAAAATTTATTTCACAATCAATCAAAGAACAGGATGCATCAGTTCAAGCTGATCTAGATCAAAAAGTGTATGATGTTGTGGGAACATTGTCTATTCTGGGTTACAAGTCTGAGGCATTTTATCGTGTGCAGGATTTTAAATCAGAAATTGCCATAGTTCCAATATCTGCTCGCTCTGGTGTTGGGATTCCTGAATTACTCAGTGTTTTAGTCGGATTAACTCAACAATATCTCCAGAAAAGACTCAATCAAGAAGAAAAAGAACCACGTGGAATTGTTCTTGAAGTAAAAGATGAGATTGGGTTGGGACAAACTGCAAACATTATACTAATTGATGGAATCATCAAAAAAGAAAACAGTATTGTTGTTGCAAAACGTGACTCTGTAATTGTTACAAAACCCAAAGCACTTCTCTTGCCAAAACCTCTTGATGAAATGCGTGATCCTAGAGACAAGTTCAAACCTGTCCCTCAAGTGGAGGCAGCAGCTGGACTCAAAATAGCATCACCTGATCTTGAGGGAGTCCTTCCAGGAAGTACTTTGTATGTTGCAACAAATGCTGAAGAGATTGCCAAATACACTAAACTTATCGAATCTGAGATGCAATCTGTATTTGTTGACACAGAAACCAATGGAGTGATTCTAAAATGTGATACTATAGGCTCACTTGAGGCCATAATTGAGATGCTAAGGCGCTCACAGGTTCCTGTTGCAAAAGCAGACATTGGTCCAGTAACTAGACGAGATGTCATTGAAGCTAAAGCTATCAAAGAAAATGATAGACATTTGGGAGTTGTTTTGTCATTTAATGTCAAGGTGTTACCTGATGCAAAAGAAGAATCAGAAACAAATCACATCAAACTATTTGAAGACAAAGTAATCTATAGCTTAATTGACAACTATAATGCTTGGGTTGAAGAAGACTCTGCAAATGAAGAAGATGCAATGTTCTCAGAACTCACACCAATATCTAAATTCACATTCATGAAGGGAATGGTGTTTAGAAATAACAATCCTGCAGTATTTGGAGTTCGTATTGATGTTGGAAATCTAAAACATAAGATTCCATTTATGAATATGAAAGGACACAAGGTCGGATATATTCACCAACTACAACTAGACAAAAAGACTGTATCTTCTGCAAAGGCAGGAGATGAGGTTGCATGTTCTGTCAAAGATGTTACAATTGGAAGACAAATCTTTGAAGAAGAAGTATTCTACACATTCCCACCATCACATGAAGCAAAACAAATTTTGAAAAAATTCATGCACAAGCTTAGTCCTGAAGAACAAGAAGTGTTCAATGATATAGTTAGAATTCAAAGAGAGATTGAACCCATCTATGGTTATTAGATTAAAAAAAGAAAAAAAGATTTTGATGTGATTTTTTATGGTAGTGGATCTTCTGGTGCTGGATCAACAGCATCTAATGCTGCTGTTCTAACATCACATTCTGCTCTTACAACGTTTTCATCATTGTTTACTTCATCACGAAAATCTTGAGCACCATTGACATCTTCATGATTTTGATGACCATTCCATCCATTCTCACTAATGTGAATTACTGAATAATGGGCTGGAATTATCTCTCCAGTTGGCAAACCTGTATCCGGATCTATTACTTCTTCATCATCTTCGAAGTGGCAAACCCAAATTTTGTCTGCTTTAACTGCCATTGCTGGTGAAAGAGCACTCATTCCTAAAATTACTGCAAACATTGCGATTGCAGCAACAGTGTATGTTGTTTTCATTACATAATCATATGATACAGTAATGATATCCTTGATGCTGTATACTCTGAACAAATTTTACAAAACAAAATGAGAATAAATGAAACAAAAAGATTCTAAATGAAAAAAATGATTCTAATCGAAATCATATCCCAATTGTGATTTCCTCATTGACTCTTTCATCTCAGAAGATCCATTTGATGCTCTTTTATTGATTCTAGATAAAACTCTGTTTGGAATCTCGTCTCCATACTCTGATCGTAAATGCTTCATTAAACTGGTACGTACTCTTCCAAATCTTTGCTTGTCTGAAATTATTGCATCTTCGCATTCAAGTTCAGATAATGCCTGCTTATCCAAATTGTCTTTCTTTTCTACCTTTTTCATTATTTTACTTTAGAAAAATTTCAATGAAATATTGTTAGTTGTTCAATTTGAACTACAAAAAAATTGTCTTATTTAGAATGTTTTTTGCAGATCATATGAATTCCAGGAGCTCCTACTGCTCCCATCATTTTATCTACTATCTGTCCAGACTTGAACATGATAAACGTCGGAATTGATTGTACCGCAAATCTCATTGAGATATTTTGGTTTTGATCAACATTAACTCTTGCAAATTTTACATTTGGATATTTTTTTGACAAGTTTTCAAATACAGGATGCATGGATTTACATGGTCCACACCATTCAGCCCAAAAATCTACTAGTGTTGGATTATCTTGAGATATTGTTTTGTCAAAGTTAGATTCGTTCAAATCTATGATTCCAGGCTCAATTTTAGGTTCTGGCTTTGGTTTGAGCATTTCTTCCATTTTTCTTTGCATAATTTTTGCAATTTCTGGATCTTCAGACAATACGTATTGATTCTATTTTCTACTAAAAAATCTATGTCGATGATGATGAATGTTGTTCATCAGCTGATTTTACAGGAATTGATTCAAATCTACGTGAGTTACAAATAGGACACTGATCAATGTATTTTGTAAAGCTTACCGAGGTATATGCAATTCCGCAATCCCCGCAAATTCTAAGATTTCTACTTAATTTTCCCATTTATTATGTTCAAATAGTATTGTGATTAAAACTTAACTTTACAATTGATTACCAAAATTTCCACCATGGTTTTTCTTTTACTTTGTTTTTACCAATAATTTCACAAACTTTTCCCACTAATTCTGTTCCTTCACCACATTGACCGTATTCTATTTCATCAAAAATTGTGCATATCTCTCCCACTAATCTTGTTCCTTCACCACATTGACCAAAATCTGGTTCTTTTACTTTTGGCTCATCTAATCCTACTGCCTCATAAATTGTCATTTCTGGATAGTTTTCATCAAACCATTTCTTGTATGTTGTTTCTTTAGAGTATCTATCGATATAGTATTGTGGATCCAAATTTGGATCTACAAATGGTGCCAATGTTTTTGGCTCATCTAATCCTACTGCTTGGTAAATAGAATCATACTGTGAATAGTTTTCATCAAACCATTTCTTATAATTTGCCTCATTGTTGTATCTGTCAACATAGCTTTGTGGATCCTTTGCTGTATCT